>JBBRHB010000158.1:0-9301 GCA_038223355.1 Chloroflexales bacterium | reverse complement strand
GAATTGGTCGCGCGCGCCGACGCAGACCAGGATGTCGCAGTCCTGGATTAACTCGTCGCCCTGGGGATTGGTCACGAGAGTGCCATATGCTCAGCGAATGGCGATGACGCGCACACCAGTACGATCTTCCAGCCGGGCAGCGCCGAGCGATTGGCCGCGCAGCGCTGAGTCAGAAAACACGGTCGTTTGTTCGAGCCAGTTGTTCTGGTCATCGGCATGCAGGAGGGTATCGATCACCTCGGTCGCACCCGGTCGTAGCACGAGCCCGACCATGCGCTGGCCGCCGATGGCTTCCGGTGCGATCACTTTGTTCGCTCCCGCCTTTTCCAGCTTAGGCTCGCTGCCTTCACCATTTGCCCGCGCGACGATCACAATATGCTCGTTATAGATGCGCGCTGCAAGTGTAATAAAGACGTTGGTTGCATCCGAGGCGGTGGTTACGAGCAGACCACTGGCACGCTCGATACCAGCGGTTTTTAAGATGGCGTCCTGGGTGGCGTCGCCTTGAATCGTGGGCCAACCACGCTGACGTGCGGCGGCCACGACCGCTTCATCCCCGTCGATCGTCACGAAGCACTTGTCTTGCGCCGATAGTTCCTGGGCCGCCCGCCGACCCACCCGTCCCAGTCCACAGATAATATAGTGGTCGCGCAATTTTGCGATCTCGCGTTCCATACGCCGTACCTTTGTCAGACCTAGCGAGGTCTCGATAAATGTTTCAGCTACATTACTCAGGAGATAAAAGAGCGTACCTACGCCCGAGATGATTAGGGCGCTCGTTAACAGTTGGCCAGCTCCACTGGCCGGAGTTAGCCGGCCGAAACCGAGCGTCGAGATGATGAGTAGCGTCGCATAGGCTGCATCACCCCAGACCCAGCCCTCAATCGCATGGTAGCCCACCGTCCCGGCAATTAAGACGCCAAGCAGTAACAGGAGACCAAAGGCGACCCGATTCAGTAGGCGTCGTAGGCGGTGCAAATGGATGAACAAGCTTTTTTCTTTCTTTGCCTTCATTGTAGGCGTATTTGGTTGCTGCTACAATCACCCGCAAGCACGGAGCACTACGCATGACACAAATGCCGGAAGGCTGGCATGACGGCACGCTTGTCGTCCACGGTTTACCTGAGCCCGATCAGTGGCACGCCCACTTGCCGCCGATCTATCAAACGACGACATTTACGACCGACTCGATTGAGCAGGGAGCACGTATCGCTGCCGGGAGTGAGCCCGGCTACCTGTATAGCCGCGTCGGCAACCCAACCCTGACGGGGCTAGAGCGAACAGTAGCAGCCCTCGAACACGCGGCCGGCGGGATCTCTTTTAGCAGTGGAATGGGGGCCGTGAGCGCAGCCTTTATGGCGGCACTCAAAGCGGGCGATCGTGTCCTGATCCAGGATGTACATTATGGTTCAACGCAAGCCTTTTGTAATACCATCTTGCCGCAAATCGGGGTTGAGGTCGTCGTTGGCGACCTTACGCAGCTTGAGGCGGTCGAAGCAGTATTAAAGGCCAAGCCAACTGCCATGGTCTATATCGAAACACCAGCGAATCCCACGCTTAAGCTCTGTGATATTGCGGCGCTTACGGAACTCGCACACCGCTATCATGCTGTGGTCGCCGTCGACTCGACGTTTCCTTCACCGCTGCTAACACGCCCATTGGAATACGGCGTTGATCTGGTCGTGCATGCCTCGACCAAGCACTTCTCGGGACATGGTTGGGCACTAGGCGGGATCGTGCTGTATGCGGATGCCGCGCGCTGGCACCCGCCGCTCTTTCATATGCGAGCCATGTATGGCGCAGTCCCGTCGCCCTTTGACGCCTGGCTGATCCAGCTTGGCCTCAAAACGCTACATCTGCGCTTTGAGCGGGCTTGCCAGAACGCGCTAGCAATTGCCCACTTCCTGCAAGAGCACCCGCAGGTCGCAGGAGTTCATTACCCGGGGCTACCCGACAATCCTCAGTACGCGTTATGTCAAAAGCAAATGCGCGGCATCGGCGGCACAATGGTCTCCTTTGATATTCAGGGTGGTGCTGAAGCGGCCAAAAGCTTTTGCAATGCCACGAAGCTCTTCGCACTGACGGCCAGCCTGGGATATGTCGACTCGCTGGTGCAATATCCGGCAGCGATGACACACGGCATGTTGCCGGTTAAGCAGCGGCGGGCGATGGGCATTGGCGATGGGTTGCTCCGCTTGTCAATCGGGGTGGAGGACGAGGCAGATCTGCTCGGAGATCTGGATCAAGCGTTGGCAGTGGTCAAGAATGGTAGAATAGACTGATACAATGTATGGAGGTACCTTGACTATGGCAGTCACGGAACGCGAAATGACCCGGGCGCAGGAAGGCGATTTCCTGCAACTCAAGGGTATTGACTACGTCGAATTTTATGTCGGCAATGCCCGGCAAGCCGCCCACTACTACCGAACGGCCTTTGGCTTTACGCCCCTCGCCTATGCTGGTTTGGAGACCGGAGTGCGCGACCGCTGCTCGTTCGTTCTTGAACAGCGCACTATACGCCTAGTCCTAACCTCAGCACTGAGCCCTGATAGCCCAATTGCCGAGCATGTGAAGCGGCATGGCGACGGCGTTAAAGATATTGCGCTACTGGTTGACGATGCGCGTGGCGCTTTTGAAGCGACCGTGGCGCGAGGTGCTGGGCCGGTCATGGAGCCGACGGTCCTCGAAGGGAAAAAGGGCCAGATCGTTAAAGCGACGATCGCGACCTACGGCGACACTGTGCACTCATTCATTCAGCGGGGCGACTATAGCGGTGCGTTCGCGCCGCAGTATAACCGCATCCAAAATCCGGCACCAGCCCCGCAGGTTGGCTTTGCCTCGATCGATCACATCGTCGGCAACGTTGAACTGGGCAAGATGGACGAGTGGGTCGATTTCTATAATACGGTAATGGGTTTCCGCCAACTGCAACAGTTCACCGACGACGATATTTCGACCGAGTATTCGGCCTTGATGTCCAAGGTTGTCCAAAACGGTACAGGGCGGATTAAGTTCCCGATTAATGAGCCGGCCGAGGGACGCCGCAAATCGCAGATCGATGAGTACCTGGAGTTCTACGGAGGTCCCGGTGCGCAGCACCTGGCTCTAACGACGCCCGACATTATCAAGACGGTGCGCCAACTCAAAGCCAATGGCGTTGAGTTCCTGCGCACGCCGGGAGCTTATTATGAGGATCTGGGCGAGCGGATCGGACATATTGACGAGGATATGGCCGTGATCCGGGAGCTTAATATTCTGGTTGATCGCGACGACGAAGGGTATTTACTCCAAATCTTTACGAAACCACTGCAAGATCGTCCAACGGTGTTTATCGAGGTGATTCAGCGCAAGGGTGCGCGGGGCTTCGGTAATGGCAACTTCAAAGCCTTGTTTGAGGCAATCGAGCGGGAGCAAGAGTTGCGTGGGAATTTATAGATGAAGCTTGTCACTTTTCGCCAATCTTTTGAACGAGCCAGCGAAGCGCGCGCCGGTGTTCTGTTGCCATATGGCGTCGTTGATCTGCAAGCGGCGGTGCCACTCGTTTTTGAAGATATGCAGGACACGCACATTGATATGTTGAGGCTGCTTGAAGGAGGCGACGAGGGGCTGGGTTTGGATGCGGCCAATGAAATTGTTAATGCCGTGATGGAGCAGATCGGCGGCGCGGTGGACGTTGTGCAGGATGACGTTGACCCAGACGCCGTTGACCTCGCCGGTGCGATGTCGATCGGGGGAGCAGAACTGTTGCTACCTCGATCGGCAGTGAAGCTGTTGGCACCATTACCGCGGCCACGCTCGCTCCGCGACTTCTTCGCCTTCGAGCAGCATGTGGCCAACACTCGTCCAAAAGGCAGGCCGATTCCGGCGATCTGGTATAGGCAGCCGATCTTTTATTTTGGTAATCATCAGGCTATTATCGGTCCTGACGAGCCGCTCGTACTACCGCATACGGAGCAACTCGACTATGAACTTGAGGTGGCCTGTGTCATCGGGCGCGAAGGACGCGATATTGCTCCGAGTGAGGTGTGGGACTATATTGCGGGCTTTATGATCATGAATGACTTTTCGGCGCGGGACCTGCAAAAAGAGGAGATGAGCGCCGGGATGGGTCCCGCGAAGGGCAAAGATTTTGCGACTGCCTTGGGACCGATGCTGGTAACGCCTGACGAGCTTGAAGATTACATTACCAATGATGGGACTAACTTCCAGCTCGAAATGGTGGCGCGGGTAAATGGACGGAGCTATTCGCAGGGAAATCTGGAAACGATGCATTACGGGTGGGGCCAATTGATTGCACAGGCCTCGCGCGACGCGACGTTGTATCCAGGGGATGTGATCGGCTCGGGCACGGTGGGCACCGGCTGCATTCTCGAACTGACCCCCGAGGCAATGGGTGGGTGGCTCGAGCCCGATGATATCGTCGAGCTCGAAGTGACCGGACTAGGGATTCTTAGGAATAGGATCGTTTATAGCAGGTAAGCTAGCCTAGCCAAAGGCGCTCCAGGCCCAGGCGGCGACCCAGCCCAACACTAACAGCGCACCGAACTGCATGTGCAGCTTGCCCGTCAGCCGGAGCACGGGCTGCAGCTTAATGGGCTCGTGCTCATTCGCCACGATGCGCATTAAGCGGATGGCGAGTGGCAGAGTGACGAGGCTGATCAGTGTTAGCCAAGGTACCAACCCAAGGGCCACCAGCATGGCCAGGGAGACATAGGTACCGCCCACCAGCACGAAGTATTCCATGTTGGCACCGGCACGGCCGAACAGCGTCGCTAGCGTGCGCTTACCGATCTGACGGTCGCTATCCAAGTCGCGGAGGTTATTGGCGTGCAAGATGGCGGCTACGAGGCAGGCAACCGGCAGCGAGGCCAGGAGCGCTAGCCAGGAGACATGCTGTGTCTGTACGTAGTACGAGCCGATAACCATCACCGGTCCCATGAAAATAAAGACCGCGATCTCGCCAAGACCAACGTAGGCCAGGGCGAACGGACCGGCCGTATAAAAGTAGCCGCAGAGCACACTGAATAGTCCAAGCCAGAAAATAAACGGGCCGGTCACATAGACGAGGTAGAGGCCGATGACCGAGCCGATGGTAAAAGCCAGTAATCCGCCGCCGAGCGTCTGGCGGGGCGTAAGCTCACCACGCCGGATGGAGCCACCATTGCCTAAGGATTGTGGTCCGTCGGCGCCTTTTTTATAATCATAATAATCGTTGACCAAGTTGGTCCCCGCTTGAATTGCTATCGAGCCGATCAGGGCGAGCAGCAACCACCAGGGATGATGGAAACGACCCTCATAGGCGGCGATACTGCCGCCTAACACGACCGGAATAATTGCCGCCGTGTAGCTCCAAATCCGGATCGCATTCCACCACACGCCCACGCCTTTGCCCACATGTACCTCCTTGATGCGCCGGCTCGGTTTTTGCCACGGCACTAATAAGTATTCTAGCTCATCTAAGGCCACTGTCAGCAGCCAACCCAGCAGGGCAATTACGACCAAGCCGGCCAGCATGCGGTCGATCGCATAGACTTCGTAGGCATTCCAGATCAGCCAGCCAATTCCTTCATTGGCACCGACAAATTCAACGCCGACAATCAGCGTCAGGGCAAAGCCCATGCCGAGCTTGAGGCTATTCATAATGCCGGGCAAGCTGGCAGGGAGCGCGACCGTCCAGAAGAGGTCACGGGGTCGCGCACCAAAGCTACGGGCTACCTCGAAGTAATGGTTATCAACCTGAAGAACACTGGCCGATACATTCAGCACTACCAGGAAAAAGACACTGATGGCAATCGTGGCGATCTTGCTCGTCTCGCCCAAGCCGAGCACGACGATGATCAACGGCAGCAGCGCAATCTTCGGCACCGGGTAAAGCGCAGCCGCGAAGGGCTGGATGAGAGCGCGCACGACAGGACTCACGCCCATCAATAGCCCGAGGCCGACCGCAGGTAGGGCACCCAGCAAGAAGCCCGCGCCGATGCGGACGAGACTCACCGACACATCGCGCGCCATTTGGCCACTCGCGATCAGCTCGCCCAGGCTGTGAAAGACTTCGGAAGGAGAGGGCAAGAAGGCGCGGTTGATCCAGCCGAAGCGGACCGCTGCTTCCCAGAGCAGGAGCAGCAGCAGCGGTCCGATAAAGGATAAGGTGCGGGTGCGCTTCATGGTGCTGCCTCTAATTCTGCGGTGCGGCTGCGCTCAACCTCGGTGCGCAAGACACCCCATATCTCGGCGAAGAGCGCGCTGAAGCGTGGGTCAGTGCGCAACGTGATCGGATCGCGTGGCCGGGCAAAGGGCACCACTACCTCATGGAGGATGCGACCGGGACGCGCAGACATTAGCACCACCCGGTCGCCCAGCGTTAGAGCCTCTTCGATGCTATGCGTTACAAATAATACTGTCTTGCGCGCCTGCTCCCAGAGGTCAAGCAGCGTGGCCTGCAGGATAAGGCGAGTTTGGGCGTCAAGCGCACCGAAGGGCTCGTCCATGAGTAGGACCTGGGGATCATAGGTGAAGGCACGCGCCAGCCCAGCACGCTGTTGCATACCGCCAGAGAGCTGAGCCGGGTATGATTGTGCAAAGCGCTCGAGACCCATCGCGGTGATCCAGTGTTGGGCGCGTGCCAGCCGCTCACGGGGGGGTATGCTCCGCAACTGCAGGCCATAGGTTACATTTTGCGCCACGGTCATCCAGGGAAACAAGCCCGCACCCTGAAAAACCATCCCTTTCAAGGGACGGTCGGAGGCATCTGGCACAATGGTCGCCTGTCCACCGGTGGGCTGCTCCAAGCCAGCCAGGACCCGGAGTAGCGTCGTCTTGCCGCAGCCGCTCGGCCCAACCACGCAGACCAACTCGCCGCAGGCAATCTGGAGTGATACGCCGGCCAGGGCTTCAACCGGGCCACTACGACCGCGGCCCGGATAGATGACCTGCAGGCTATCAATGTTGATCTTCGGTACCATGGCCTTTATGCTACTCCGAGCCACTTAGGGATTGGCAGCGAGGTCGGCAACAGCTTGCGTCGCGAGGTCGGTATTGACAAACTTACTCATATCGAGCGGCGTTTTATACGCTAGCTCACCACGCTTCAAGAAGTAGGTCTGAAGGGTATTGATATCATTCAGCGGTACATGGCCGTTGGCATCGTATTGAGCGGGTGAACTATGCAGGATTTCGGCTGTGGGAACCTGGGTGTACTTTTCGATAATCTTCGCGATATCTTGGTTCATGTAGTTGCCCTGCAGATCGCGACAAGCCTTAAGATAGGCGCGCATAAAGCCACGAGCCGCTTGCGGATTTTTGGTCAAAATCGGATCACCCATATATAAGAAGGTCGAGGTGAAGCCGTTAATGAAGTCATTACTCAAAATCGAAACGATGTTTTTGTCTTTATTAATCGTTGCGAGCGGATCGCCAAGCATCGCTGCATCAAGGGCACCGCTATCCAGGGCAGCAGGCACATCACGGAAGGCCAGGGACGTGAGCTTGATATCTTCAAAGGTTAGGCCGGCTTTTGCTAACGCCTGGGCCAGCCAGTACTCGGTGGCAGCCCCGGTGGCGTTGATCGCTACCTTCTTGCCTTTGAGATCCTGGACGCTTTTGATTTCACCGGTCCGTTTAGCGCTGATGACCAATGGGGTTGTTAGGGGCGGGCGTTCGCTGTGCATCGGAGCGACAATCGTAAACTTGACGCCACGATTAGCCGCGTTCAACAACCCGGCACCAACGCCACCGACCGCGACATCAAAATTACCGGCGGCCAGCTGCACCACCGAATCACTGCCGCCTTGGACCGGCGTGAGCTTGACGTCTAAACCTTGCTGCTTGAAATAGCCGCGTTCGACGCCAACAAAGAGCGGGGCATAAATCATGACCGGCACATAGCCGAGCCGGATGGTCGTTAGCGCGGCTGTCGTCGTAGCAGAGGTACCGGTAGCCGCGCTTGCAGCGGGGGTTGAAGCGGCTGACGACGGGGCAACGGTTGGACTGCCGCAGGCTGCGAGCAGCGACGACAGTAGAAGCACGGCGTAGATGGTGTATTTACGACGCCATGTTACAGGTTTCATAGAGCGGAAACTCCTAATTACAATCAACTATACTGTATCGCTTTGCTCCGGCAATTGCCATACATTCTTGATCCTACCTTAAGCGTAAGACGTCTTAGACAGGGGTAGGGAAAACTTTCACAATATAACATGAAATGGCCGTGACCATTAAACGAACTACGCCCCTGGGGGGGCGCAGGTGGTCCTCATAGCAATGACATGGCAGTAGGCGATGATTTAGGGAGCGGTCACATGAACCGTACCGGTCATTGAATTATGGCGCATGCAAAAGTAGGTGTAGGTGCCCGGCTTGGTAAAGGTAAAGGTGAAGGATTGGCCTTGGGTGAAAAAGCCTGAGTCAAAGGTTCCGTTCGCGGACGGCGGGGTTCCGCCAGTGACACTGTGCTCGATTGCGTCCTGATTGGTCCACACGACGGTCGTACCCGCTTTGATCTCAAGCGGGTTGGGCTTGAACTGGAAGAGCTTGATCTCGGCCATAACCTTGGCTGCCGCGCTCGCGGGTGCGGGTTGAGGGGTTGGCACAGGCTGACTGGTCGGTGGAGCAATGGTAGGCGCTGGGGATGGGGTCATCGTAACTGCGGGGATAGACGTGCCGGTTGGGGCAGCGGCGGTGGCGGGTGCCACGGTGTCTGTTGGAGCCGCAGTAGTGGTTGGCGCAGCAGGCAACGATAGTACAACGGTCGGGAGCGCTGAGGGTGCGCTCGTGGCAGCAGTGGGAACAACAGCCTGCGCAACGTCAGTTGTCGTCGCTTGGTTGGTCACGGCTGGGGTCGCACCACAGGCTACAAGGAGTAAGCCGATCATTGGATATAAGAGTAGACGGCGCGAAATGTTGCTATAAGCAGGCATGAGAAACACCTTTCTTAGGGTATATAGATGGGGCTGGAGTTTGACTCCAGCCCCATTCTTTCCGTTCGATGTAAGTAAAAGGGAACGTGTCCCCGATTAGCTTAGCGTAGCTGAACGGCGGCGGAGAGTTACACCACCGACGAGCAGCAGGGCCGCAGTACCAAAGGCGAGCAGATACAGCGTATTATTGTTCTCAGCACCGGTGTTCGGCATGGCCATCATGGTTGTGGCAGCATCGGTGAACTTAGTCGAGAACTGCTTGACGATACCATCGGTCAGAGCATTGGCGACCATCGGCATGTGGGCATAGGCGGCTCGCAGGTTGGTGTAAGCGCCGGTATAGTCTTTGGTGCCCTGGGCATCGATGACGGCATTCAGGGTTGTGA
>JBBRHB010000157.1:0-9329 GCA_038223355.1 Chloroflexales bacterium | reverse complement strand
CCAATACCACGAACACCAAATGCTGGCACGGGTGATGTTGCTCTTGCCACGGTTGTTGTTACGCCAACGACGGGTCGGCCACCGGCTGGATATTTTGCTCACACACTCGCCGCCAGCAGGGATTCACGACGGCCCGCGGGCGCATCGTGGCTTTCAAGCGCTGGTATACTTGATGAAGTGGGTTAAGCCACGCTATTTGATACATGGACATGTGCATAAAGAGTATGGGTATAGTCGAACGCTGACGTCTCTTGTGGGGCCGACGATGATCGTGAATACGGCGGGATACCGGTTACTCGAGATCGAACCGACCGTCGATGTTCATGTGAAGCGCGAACAGGCTGTAAGCTAGGAGCCGGCTGCGGGGAGAAAAAGCTGCGGATGCCAATGATGGATAAACCATCGTTGCGCATCCGCAGCGTGTTTAACTAGCATGAACAGGACTTTAGATGGATACTTATCAGGTCATTGTGGTTGCACACTTCGTGCGCGACGCGTGGCGTCCAAACAGTAGGTTTACCTTGGTCAAGGCGCAGGTGTGTGTGTTCAGGCACGAGGTCATGGTATGAATGAACAAATGACGGCGCTCCAGGCGCGGGAAGATTGGTACAAAGCCCGGCGCCAGGCATTCTGGAGTTCGGTGGTTGACGTACTCCGGCGGCGACCAAGTGAACTGATGCCGCTGGAGGAAGTTAAGGCGCGCTTGAACGTGCGTGGCAGTAACTATCGGGGGCTGCAACATGTACCCCTTGATAACATTGTGGGAAGTGAAGGTCGCTATGCTGACTTTGACCGGCGCTTTTTGCCCCGCGAGGAGAAATTGCGTGACCGTTGGCAAAATATCGACGCGGCTCGTTATCTAGAGGTGCCGCTCCCGCCGGTCGATCTTTACAAAGTCGGTGATATCTATTTTGTCAAAGACGGCAATCATCGCGTCTCGGTGGCACGTCAGCTGGGACAGGCAGACATCGATGCGTATGTGACTGAATATTTGGTCGATGTGCCACTCGATGCGAGCCTATCGATGCGTGATCTGCTCATCAAGGAAGAGTATAGTGACTTTCTGGAGTGGACGCATTTGGCGGAGTCGCGGCCACAGCAACGAATCGAGCTGTCGTCGCTGGGCGGCTATCTGGAACTGATTCAACATATTAATACCCACCGCTATTACTTGGGGCTGGAACGAAATCAGGAGGTCGAGCCGGAGGAGGCAGTAACGAGTTGGTACGATCATGTTTATATGCCGGTCATCGACGTGATTCGTACAGGCGATATCTTGAGCCACTTTCCCGGCCGGAGCGAGGCTGACCTGTATCTGTGGATCATGTCGCACCGTAATTACCTGCGTGAGTTTGGCGGTGTCGACCCGGGACCGGAGGCAGCTACACTGGACTATGTGAGTCGCTACGGTAATCGCGGGATGCGTGGTGCGGTTAATGCGGCTACACAATCGTTGCGGGATGCAGCGCATGCCGTTGTCGCCTCGATTACGCCGCCGTCACTAGAATTGCTCGATTTTATCGAGTGGTCGCATATCGACCTCTTGTGTCCACATGCCGATGTGCGCCTGTCGGATCCACGGGACTTCGCCCGACTACGCCAGCACATTGCGGCTCATCGCTATTATATGGGTCAAGAGCAGCAGCGCGAGGTGCCGTTGCAAGAAGCGGTCGAGCATTGGTGTACTACGCTCTATACGCCCATTACACAGGAGCTGCAAGCGCAAGATGCATTGAAGCAGTTTCCCGGCTCTACCTTGAGCGACCTATTTCTGTGGACGATGGACCATATGTATTTTCGTAAGCTCGAAGGCGTGATGCTAGAGCCAGCGGCGGCCGTACACGAGTTTGTGGAGCGTTACAGCAAAGAGCATCAAGGGGCATTGGCCGGCCTGCTCCGCCGCGCCCGCCGGCTGGTGCGGCGTAAAGGATAAGTATGTCGCTCGCAATGTCGCGAAGTTCGTTTGCACATGGTTTTCGGGCAATGATGCCCTTGTGGTTAGGGGCGGCGCCCTTTGCACTGGCGTATGCTGTCACAGCACGGGCGGCGGGCTTGGGCATCTGGGAGACGCAGTTCATGAGCCTAGCAGTCTTTGCCGGTGGGGCGCAGTTTAGCGCAGCAGGGCTGTTTGGCGTCGGTGCCTCGGCTGCTGCCATCTTGCTCACGACCTTCTTGCTCAACGCGCGCCATCTGCTGTATGGCCTTTCATTAGGTCGCGTGATTGCGTTGGGACCGCTCGAGCGGATCATCGCAGCTTATTTCCTTACCGATGAGGCGTATGGGGTGAGTGTGGCGGCGGGGACGACCAGCTTTCGGTTTTTGCTGGGGGCGGAGTTGAGTATGTTTGTGGTGTGGAACAGCTTCACCTTGATCGGCGCGCTGCTGGGCCAGGGTATTCCTGATCCAGCGCGGCTCGGGGTTGAATTTGTTTTTCCACTCGCGTTCCTGGCCTTACTGATTCCGTTATTGCGGACGCGCATCGATCTGGTGGTCGCCGGGTTTGCGGGGTTGGTTGCGATTCTAAGTGCACGCCTATGGGCCGGGGGCGTGGCGGTGCTGGTGGCAGGGATTGGTGGTAGCTTGCTGGGGGCGTGGTTAACGCGTGGCGAGAGATGAGTCCGGTCGTCGTCATCCTGGGTATGGCTATGCTCACGTATGGAACACGGCTGGCGGGACTGGCGCTGGTTGGCGTGGCAGTGCCGGGGTTCTGGCTGCGTTTTTTGCGCTTTGTGCCCATCGCAGTCTTTGCAGCCTTGGTAGTTCCCGCTCTCCCCGGTGATCGGGGGGAATGGCTGGTGCGTTTCGTGGCGGCCGTCCTTGCGGGGGCTGCCACTTGGCGAACGCGCAAACTGTGGGTCGGGATTCTGGTCGGGATGGTTTGTTTTTGGCTGCTGCGACTGCTTTGACGGCAGCGGTCGAGCGCTCAGCGCTTTACTGATCAAGCCAGCTCTGCCAACGCGTCTCGATTTGTGGAAAGTCACTGCCCCAAACTGTGGTGTAGGGGGCGCTGCCAAGCGCACGGCCATGGCCACTGCGGTAGAGCCGATCGAAGGCATCCCGGCCTTGCGTGACCAACGTCCATTCCACAAAGGCGGCCCACTCGTAGTACAGGCGATTCATGGCGTCGGGGACGGTTGCGGTAGTGTAGTCGCTGCGCAATGGTAGCAGTTCGCGCCGGTAGTTGTGGGCAACAAAGTGTTGAAAGTCGGGCTCGTTGCCTAACCAATAGCTCCCAGCCCCCCAGGTAGCGAGGCCCTCGCTGAGCATGAGATCGGCCTGCAGATGGGCCGCACCGTAGTGATCCTGGGCGAGTTGGTGGACGAATTCATGGGCCAGGATGTTGATGGCCCGCCGGGTGGGCGTGTTTGGGCATGTAAAGAGATAGATCGTGCGCCGGTCGGTGTAGGCGGCCCCGTCGAGGCCACAGCTAGCGGTGTGACGAGCAAAGATGACGGTCACGGGTGCCGCAAGCTGCATAGCCGTGCGGCTTTGGACATATTGCAGGGCGGCTTCGAGGGGCTCGGCCAGCGTCGCGGCTTGCGCCGGGGCGTATGAGCCGGTGCGCGTCGCGATCCGGAGGTGCGCGGTGGTCGCGGCGAGCGGATCGGCGCTGGTCGGTAGAGCCGTGAGCGGCAGCGCGCTCGGTAAGGCGACCTGGGCCTCGAACTGGCCCGTTAGCGGAATGACCGCACCGGCAGGCTCGAGCGCTGCGTCCGGCGCAATAGAGGGTGTGGGCGCGTGGGTACTCCGGAAGACGAGCATCAGCGCCAGCAGTACGATGCCAAGGAGGAGGGGCCGGCTCCAACGGCTCGCCGGCAGCACAGGCATGGTGGTACGTCCTCAGCTAGCGTGCTGCTCGGAAGCGTCGCCGGAAAAAGCCACGGCGCACGGCGACTTCTAGTGGCCAGAGCACGAGCGCGATGGCTACCGGCCAGGGCCATAATGGTCGCTCCGGACGCGCAGGGGCCACGCGGAAGGCATTAAGTGCCAAGAGGTTGGGTAGGAGCTGACCGCCGGTGGTTTGGGCAATACGGTTGAGTAAGGGCAGATCGGGTTGGCGGGTGAATTCGCTGGGATAAGGCCGCACATAGCCGGTCGTCGTGCTTAGTTCGGTCGTGCCCTTGCGGAGACCAACCCCAATGCCATAGCCGCCGGACAAGGTCGCGGTTAGGGGCGCGGTGTAGCGCCCTGGAGCAATCTGGTGCAAGCGAAGGGTTTGCTCGCTGCCATCGGGGGCCGTGACGCGGGCACCCACGTCGGCTAGATCGAGTGGCGCGCCGCTGGCGTCAAGGGCATCAGCGACAATGTGCGGGGATGGGCTTGTCACGACCTGGGCCGATAGTGGCCCGGAGGCAGGATCAGGAAACGTATAGGCCAGAAGTTGGCTCCAGAACAAAGGGGCATCGCGCCAGCGCTGCCAGTTGGTCGCCCATTGCGCCCCGCTATCCGAGGTCCAGGCGAGGGCACGGCCTAGGCCGAACTGCCAACCTGCCAGCACGACGTCTTGTGAGGGCGAGCGTAGTAGAACATCGGCGGAGGGCTTGGGGGTCGTTGAGACATAGCCACTGATCGTCGGAAACTGGCTGGGAATCAGACCGCGGAGCGGAGCGGGTGTACCTTCAACCTCCGGTTGGAGCGTTTCTTCGACGCGTGGGTCAGAGCGCGCAATTTGGCTTTCTTCCAGCGTTAAGCGCGGCAACTCCTGCGGGTTGGCGGCAAACTGGTACTGGCCACCACCGAGTGTGGCCAGTTGCTTGCACAATTCAGTATCCGCATCATCCCCAATCGCGATCGTTGACAGGGTAATGCCGGCAGCGCGCGCGTCGCCAACCAGCTTGTCATAGCTTTGGCGTGTGTAGGAACGGCCATCGGTCAGGAGTACAGCATGCTTGATGGCCGTTGGCTGTTGGGCGAGATCGGTCAGGCCACGCTGGAGCGCACCATAAATGTCGGTGCCACCGCCTAGGTCGATAGAGCGAATACCGGTCTGGATCGCGTTCACGGAGGTCGCATCACCGATCGCGGTAAAGGGCACGGCATACTGGGACTCGGTGTCGAAGACTTCGACACCGACCCGGTCGTTAGGCATGAGGGATTGGGTGGCTGCGAGGGCACCACCTTTAGCCAATTCAAGCTTGCTGGTCGTGGGATCCGCGCCATACATGCTGGCGGAGTGGTCGATGATCAAGAGCAGCGAGACCTGTTGCCGCTCGCGGCGCGGTTGCGGCTGCATCTGGACGGGCAAGACCGTTTCCAGCGGCGTGTCTTTATAGCGGCCCAGACCATAGCTATGGGTACCACCGATGGCGAGCAGACCGTGGCCCAGACTGCGGACGTACTCGCGCAGGGTGGCCTGTTGCTCGGCTGATAGATCGGTCGCCGCGACGTCATTGAGCACGATGGCATCGAAGCGCTGAAGATCGCTGAGGCGGGGGGAGAGATCGTGGGGTCGAAGGGCCTCACTCTGGATACCACCGCGCTCCAGCGTGTCACGGAGGGTAGCGGCTGTGTCCGGCGTACGCTCGATCACCAGGACTTTGGGGGTTGGTCCGATCAAAATCGTTTGGTCAAGGCTGTTGTTTTCGGGATGAGCGTCGGGCAGATCTAGGGTAGCACGAAAGGTGTGGAGGCCGGCGCGATCAAGACTGCCGAGGAAGGGTACGACTGTCGTGCCTTGCTTCAGTGCCACCGGCTGCACAGAGCGCTCGACCCCATCCTCTAAGAGATGCAGGGTGGCAGTGGTGGCGGCAGTAGATGCTAGGGCGATTTCGGCGGCGAAATGTTGGCCTTCTCGTAGGCCGGCGGGCAGATTAATCGCTGTGACGCGTGCGTCGAGCGCCAAGGTGGCGGTCAAAGGTACAACATCAACGACGACCCCGGCCTGATGCAGTTGTTGTGCAGCGATGTCGGTATCAGCATTTGTGGCACCGCCGTCTGATAGGAGGACGGTATGGCCGCCCCAGCCAGCAGCGAGGCGTAGCGCGGCCCCGAGATCGGTGCCGGTCGCATCAACGGTCGGGAGTGCGCCAGAGGGAATGATGCGCACATCTTGACCCACTGCCCCGAGGGTTGTTGGAGCCGTGCCACGATCACGGGCGAGTGTTTGGGCCGCGGCCCAAGCGGCAGCCCGGTCTTGCGGTGCTAAGCTGGCCGATTGATCCACCAGTACGAGCAGTGGGGGCGCAAGGGGTACACCAGCGAGGACCGGTTGAGCCAGGGCCACGATCAGGGCGACCAAGAGCAGAAAGCGCAAGGTACGGGCAGTACGCGACACACTGCGGCGCATGCCCCATACTGCTACCAACGCGGGTAGCAGGGCCAGCAGCATGAAGGGCGTACGTAGGGTCATTGCCGTCCGACTTGTTGTGAGCGCTGGGGACGCCGAAGTTGCATACCTAGTCCTTCCAAAAGCAGCATCAGGCACACCAACCCGACCACCGGCAGCCAGAGCTCGCGCCCAAGATCCTTAGTGGTGGTCGTAGCCGTGGCAGTAGCGTTGGTTTCAATGACCGGCATAGGCCGGGGCGAGAGATCAGACTCCTCCGCATCCAGCACGTTAACAGTTAAGGCCGGCTGGTTATCCGGCGTACGATACAGGCCGGTGACGGCGAAGGGCGCGCCGGCATCGATAGGATTGCCGGCCGGGTCGTGGAGCGCCTTGGGGGCCTTGTCACCGAGCATCCAGCTTTGGTCGACACCGGTGGTGACGGTCCGCAAGGTCGTCGCAACCAACAACGGAAATTGGACGCGGTTCGCCAGGCCCCCCTGATCGGGATCGAAGCTCCAAACCGTCACGGGCTGGCCAGCATGAAAGCCAGTCAAAATCAATGGCGTCGAACCGGCAGCCAGGGCCACGCCGGCCCAGGGCGGCGGCTGGAGCAGTGTAACCCCGCCAAAGTGCACGCTATGGAGATCGAGGGCTGCGAAGCGGTTGTCAGGTACGCTATCGGCAACCAGATCATCGCGCGTGCCGGTAACGGCGAACAGAGCGGAGGTTGGCGGGGCGACGATCCAGGTGGGCAGGGGCGGTAAGGTCGCGGGCACATAGCCACTAAAGATCGCGAGATCGTTACCCGCTGTGGAGTAGCTATCCGGCTTGGCTGTGGTTACTGATACATCAGGCAGCGCGCGCAAGGCACGTTCCAATGGTGATGGGGTTGGACTAACCAATAAGGCATGAATGGTGGCGTTACCGCGTAGCAGCAAGGTGGCCTGATCATCATCCCCAAAGGCATCGGAGCTATCTAGATTAGCAGTCGCGATCGCGGTGTCCTTGGGCAGCGGCCAACTCCACTCGGCCTCGGTATGCGCTGCCAAACGAATAGGCTCGGTCTGGGTGAGCTGCCCGTCAAGGGCAACATTCATGGTGCGCGCTACCGGTGTGGTGCCGAGATTGGCAACCCGCGCATAGAGGTGGAGACCATCGGTTGTGGAGCGAGCAGCAAAGGCAACAAAGGCCACATTATCGGTCGCAGTGCCAAAGGTGCGCCAATCAACTGGCGCCGGGGCAGTAAGCGGTGGCTGGCCATGATTGGCGGTATCGGTCAAGACCACAATCTGCAAGCTGTGATCGGATTGTTGCACGGCTGAGGCGAGATCGAGCCCTGCCTGAAGCGATCCCTCGCGTCCACCCGCTTGTAGATGATCAACTGCGGCTTCCAGAGCTGTCCGTGCATCAGGACCACCGCGGGCGACGAGGCGGGGCGGGTCGGAGAGGGCAATAATTGCTAGCTGATCACCCGATCGTAACGCCTCAATCTCACGGCGAGCTGCGAGTTGCGCGGCTCCCAAGCGGGATGGTGCTACATCGGTCGCGGCCATGCTGGTGGAGGTGTCGAGTAGCAGCGCGGTCGTTGTTGGTAATCCGGCGATAGTATGGAGCAGAGGACGCCCAAGCGCGAGGGCCAGCAAGGCGGCGACTAATAAACGGAGCAGCAACGGCCAGGTGATCGGTAGGCGACGTGCGCGTTGTTGCACGGTCGGGGTTGGATCATGCCATAACTCAAGTGCAGGCACGCGCACGCGTCGCCGCCGTTGTTGCAGCAGATGTAAAGCGGCAACGACCGGCAGGGCTAACAAGCCAAGACCGAGCAGCAGTGGAGCTAGCACACTCATCGCAGGACATTCCGGGCGCGTAGAAAAGGTAGGATCGTTTGCTCTAAGGGCTGGGCAGTGGAGAGCAGGACGTAGTTCGCACCGCGGCGTACGCAAGTCGTTTCAAGGCCATGGCCCCAATTGTACAGCCGGTCCTCATAGCGAGCCCGCGCGGCGGCATCAATATGTAGGGTCTGGAGCAGCCCAGTTTCACTGTCTTCTAGATCAAGATCGCCATCAAGCTCCGGTCGCAGTTCGTGGGGATGGAGCAGATGCAGGACAACGATTTGCCAGCGAGGAGGAAGCAGTTGCTTGAGCGCAGTATCAATTTCGTCGGCATACCAGAGATCGGAGATTAACACGAGTAGCCCGTTGCTGCCGCTACGCGCCCGATCAAGGAGCGTGCGTACCACATCGCCCTGACCGGCAGGACGGAGCGCTGCAAGATAGGCGAGCAGTGCGCTCCCGTGCTGGCGACCGCTAGCCGAGAAGGGTGCTTCAGACGTCGTGCCGAAGGGCTGAATCCGCAGGCGGTCGCCTTGAGACAGGGCACAATAGCCGATCGCGGCAGCCAGTTGCTGGGCTACCAACCATTTTTGGTTGGGACCGCTGCCATAGTCCATCGAGGCACTGCCATCGAGCAGGATCGTCACGCCAATGTCTTGCTCGGCTTCGCCCATTTTGATATGGAGATCATCGTGACGTGCATAGACATTCCAATCGACATAACGTAGATCGTCACCGTGCGTGTAGGGCCGGTGATCGGCAACCGTCGGGGCAGGTAGACGGCGCTTACTCGCATGGCCACCCGTGAGGCCGCCACGTAACGTGCGGCTGGAGACCATAGCTAGCCGCTCCAACCGACGTAAAAACTGCTCGTCGAAAGGTGTAGCCAGCGGTGGAGGGGTGGGTTGCAGCTTAGGGCGCCGGTGAAAAATAGTTCTCCACCGCATCGCGGTCCTCCGGAGGAATACGTAAAGGGTCGGCTTCACCAGGCAAGGGATCATTACTGCCCCCACCACCAGCACTGGCGCGCCCACTGCTGGTACCGCCGGCTTGTAGCTGGACAGTTGGACCCTTGGGTCCGGTGGCACTCGTCGCCGGACCATTAGCTGCAGGGGATGTTGGTAGCGGTAATGTATTGCCCGCCGCTTGCGGTGGATTCGAGGGGCCAGTCCGCGCTTCGCCGCCGAGGCGCTTGCCGTTGCCGCCTAGCGAACCGCCCGCGCCACCTT
>JBBRHB010000156.1:0-9408 GCA_038223355.1 Chloroflexales bacterium | reverse complement strand
CGCGGACGCAGTTCGCCAACTGCACACCTTCGGTCCGGCAGTAACGGTGGTGAAGTGCGGCAGCGGCGGGTCTCTGGTCTATGATGGGCGATGTGACCAGCTCTGGAGTGTCCCACCCTATCCTACAGTGGCGAAAGATACCACGGGGGCTGGCGATGCGTATTGCGGTGGTTTTCTCGTTGGGCTCGTCGAAACCGGCGATCCTCTTCGTGCCGCACTGTATGGAACCATATCGGCCTCCTTTGTGATCGAGGAGTTCGGTGCCCTTTATGCGCTCCAATTCACGCGGGATGACGCGGAGCGCCGCCTGCAGGAGCTAGCAGCGTTAGCTCCAATCCCCGGTAATCTTGGACCTCCATAGGCCAGAAAGGACGACCATGAGTGCGACCCAAAGCGAGCGGCCTGCCCGCGATCCGTGGCGTGATCCGTTTCCGATCTCGGCGATCCATGAGCAGGCACGGATCGTCCACGAGGTTGGTCTCAAAGTTCGACCGCAGGTTGAGCAGGTAATCACGCCGGAGTTGGCTGGGCGCATCCGACATGTCTATATCACGGGCTGTGGCGATTCGTACTTCGTCGGTCTAGCTGCTAGGCTGGCTTTCGAGAAATATGCGGGCATTACGACTGAACCGATCGAGGCGCTGGAGTTTTCGCGCTACGTGGCTGACTACGTCCCGGCCGACTCGCTCGTCATCAGTATTTCCAACAGCGGTTCGGTCGCTCGCACCGTGGAGACTGCACTTTACGCTCGAGCGCAGGGTGCGACAAGCATTGGCATCACCGGCACCGCGGGGAGCCCGCTCGCGGCGGCCGTCGGCCACGTTCTTATCCAGAATATTCCTGAGTTGACTGAGGATTGGGGGCCGTACGGTGTTGGATCTCTCAGTCTTGGCAATTTCCATGCAACGCTGGTGACGTTGCTCCAGATCGCCTTCCGACTCGGTGCGCTACGGCAGCATATTAGCCAAGACGATGTGAACGATGGACTTGCGACGGTTGATAGTGCGGCCCCGATGATCGCTGCGACCTGTGAACGTAACGACAAGACGGCAGAGGAGCTTGCTGCCGCATTATGGAACCTTGAGACCTTCTGTATCATCGGCGGGGGGCCCTCGTACGCGGTCGCTCTCTTCGGCATGGCGAAGCTGCTCGAACAACCACAGCTCAATGGCGTAGCGCAGGGCCTCGAAGAATGGGCGCACGAACAATATTTTCTGGTCCGGCCGAATGCGACAGCAGTCTTTGTGGTCTGCCCGCCTGGCAGGAGTCGTGACCGTGCGATTGAGCAAATTCATGGCATACGGGATATGGGCGGCATCGCCATCGCCATCTGTGATAGTGATGACACCGAGATCCAGTCGCTTGCCAGCCACAGCCTGCGCGTCTACGGGCGCCTACCTGAGGAATTCTCTAGTCTGACCTATGTCGTGCCGAGCGAACTGTTCGCCATGCATCTGCACCGGATAAAAGGGCGGCCGCCGATGATTCCACCATATAGCGTGGAGCAGCAGCGTGATATCAACTACCGCCAGATTTTTCACAGCGATATTCAAAGACCGTAAGGCCACACGGCGCGCACGGTAAGCGTTAGGGGGATCTTCGTGGAAGAGCGAAAGCAACCGATCATCATCGGCGTGATTGGCATGGATGATCATGCGCCGGAGGAACCGCTCACCGACAAAGCACTAATGGAGGCTGAGGACGTTGGTCGCCTGGTCGCCAGCCGCGGCGGCATCATCATCACCGGCGGTCGCGGAGGTGTAATGGAAGCCGCATCGAAAGGGGCGAATCTGGCCGGCGGGATCGTCGTTGGGCTGTTACCCAGCAATTCGAAGACCGAGGCGAATCGGTATGTAAACGTACCGATCGCAACGGGCATCGGCGGTATTCGTAATATTTTGACCGTTCGCGCGGCCGATGCCGTTATCATGATCTCTGGCTCGAATGGCACACTGAATGAGTTGACCGTCGCTTATGGTTTGAAACCCATTATCGTGATTGAGGGGACCGGAGGCTGGTCCGATCTCGTCCGCAGCTTCGCCCTCAAAGGCAAGCACCTGGACAAACGTAGCAGAGCCGAGATTCTCTTCGCGCAAAGCGCGGCTGATGCCGTGGACATGGCGTTCGCTATGGCGACCCCGTTTCCGCCGATCGACGCGGAGTTTGCATAAGTGGCCATGGCTGCGAGACGGCGGCCTGGGCGAGCAGTTTGGCTGCTCCTTAGCGCCGTGACAGCATTCTTACTGGTGCAAGGCATGACCATGACCTTGCTCCCCATCTATGCAACACGGCTCGGCGCACCATACATTATCATCGGCCTTTTAGTCAGTGTCCCTGGGTTGGTCAGCTTGGTATGCGATCTGCCGGGTGCCACGTTCGCTGAATATCGGGGCCTGCGGCGCAGCCTCGTGATCAGTTTTTGTCTCACGCTCGTCAGTGTGCTCGCCTACGGGCTCGCACTGTATTACTGGTGGCTGGTCGCTATACAGGTGGTGAGTGGTCTGGCAGGCTCACTGTTCTGGCCCGCCATGCTCACCTACTCCTCGCGAGTCGTTCTCCCCGAGCAGCAACAATGGCTGCAGGGCTTGAATGGTCTGGTTCAGGGTATTGGAGCATTGATCGGGACACTGGCAGGGGGCGTTTTAACACTCTACATGCCAATACGTGCTGTGTTTCTGCTGTTTGGATGCGTTGCAACAACCGGCCTCATACTGGTCATACTGCTCCCACCATTACCCCACGGTGCGGGACCGATGACCATGAGCCGCGCGATGGCATTGTCCTACGTACGGATGCTGCGGCTATTGCGCCGCGAACCAGCCTTGCATCGTGCGCTGGTCATCGTTATTCCTTCGGCACTCTGTTACATGACCATGGCCAACTCCTTTCTGCCACTGCAGCTCAGTCATGTGCTCAGCAACCTTGGCCTCGTTGGGGTCATAATGGCCACACGGAGTCTGGCCATGACGTTGATGAGTCCGCTCTTTGGTCCACTGCAACAGCGTTGGGGCATTCTACGGCCCAACATTGTACTGGCGCTGGTCGGCATTGTTACCCTCCTGGGAACGCCCTTTACGACGTCGCCAGTAGCGCTGGCTGGACTGCTGCTCCTGCAGGGCATCGGCTTTGGACTGACCCCGGCAAGTCTCAACACTTTGGTAGCTTGGGGGGTACCTGTCGAGGATCGTGCGATCGGCATGGCCGTTCCCGGGCTCATCTCGCGTGGCACGATGATGCTCGCCGGACTTGGCTTAGGTATCATCGCCCAATCACTCGGGCTTACCATCGTCTTTATCGTCTGTGGCGTGATCAGCCTCGGCTGGCTTGCAGGATGTGCCCTTCTGAGGAGTCATATCGGCGGTCCAGAGCCGACGGCTGCGCTGCAGACGGATCTCATGGGGCTGTGACTGACGCCGCCCACGTCGCGAGCGTCATACGAGAAAGGAACGTAGTATGCCAGCCGCCTTTCGCGACTTGTTCCAACACACTAAACCAGTCATCGCCGCGCTTCATCTGCCACCTGTTCCCGGCAGCCACCACCCACGTGCCCGCACGGTGCAACAGATTGAGCAGTATGCCATCGAGAATGCGGGTGCCTTCGTTGCCGGTGGCGTAGATGCCCTTTTTTTGCAGGATCTTGGCGCACCGCCCATGCAGGGCAGCGATCATGAGGTGGTTGCCTATCTCTCGGTGGTCGGCGCGGCCGTGCGACGGTCGTATCCTGAGCTTAATTTGGGCATTATCGTCAACAGCCACGGTGCCGAGATCCCGCTGGCGATCGCGAAGGCCGTTGGCGCACAGTTTGTACGCATCAAAGTCTTCATCGGAGCCATGGTCAAAGCCGGCGGTATTGAAAATGGGTGCGCGTCTGAGGCAATCCAATACCGATCTCGCATCGGTGCTGAGGATGTCGCAATTATTGCCGATGTCTATGACCGCACGGGCGTGCCACTCGGTGAAATGCCCATCGAGGAAGCAAGTCGTATGGCCGTCTGGTATCGCGCGGACGCGCTTGTACTGACCGGCAAAGACTTCACTGGCTCACTCGACATGCTGGCCCGCGTGCGTGCCAAGCACTACGGGGTCCCGCTGCTCTTGGGTGGGAGCGCCACTGCCGACAATATTGGCGATGCGCTCGCCTATGCTGATGGCGTGATTGTAAGCAGCTCACTGATGCGTACGTCCGGTAGTCCGGAGGAGCGCGAAGCACGGCCGTGGGACGACGCGGCCATTAAGCGCTTCGTGGACGCCGCTCACGCCGCCGCCGACCATTGAAGGCTGCACGGGCTCCAAGCCACGCCGTACCACGTAGCCTCGCTCAGGGAGAAGTGTATGCCGAAGCAGTGTATCAACACCGCCGATGCCCGGACGATGGACGGGCCCTGGTCCCACGGCACAGTCGCCGGTGGGTGGATCTTCACCTCCGGCCAGGTTCCGATTAACCCCGCCACGGGGCGCGTTGATAGTCCCGATGTTGCACCACAAGTAGCCCAGTGTCTGCGTAATATCGAAGCGATTGTCGAGGCCGGTGGAGGGAGCTTGGTTGTCACGTGCAGAATTATTTGCCGTAGTTTCGGCAACGATTATTGACGTGTCGCAGGCCACTGGGACATCCGCCTCAATGGTCTCCTTATTCTTCTGTGACGTCGATCATCCGCAATCCGTGACGGTCACTGCAAGGGAGGCGAACTCGCGTAACCGCGTCTCGCACCAATCCACATCCCAGAAGGGCTATTCTGTGCAGTGGATTTGCAGGCATACTCGGAATCTGTAGGTGGCGATCCGAATGTCAGGTGCGACACATAATCCTGCAAGAACTACGACAAAAAGCGCTGCACGTGACACTTGGTTGATGTTGTTAAGATCACTGTCTTTCTCCGCAACTATCATGATTTTGCGGAGGTCAATCGGGCTTACGGCCAGTTGCTTGGTCAAGCATTTCCAGCCCGCACGTGTATAACCGCTGGTGACTTGCCGATTATTGAAGGTGTCCCGGTGCGATGCATCATTGAGGCATTCGCCTATGTTGGCCGGGATACGGCGAGCGACCCAGGTGAGAAGCTGTGACTGTGTGACTTGGTGCGCACAGCAACTGCGCCCTGAATAACGAGGTGCCCGTGGGAACGACGAGAACGTCAGCGAAGCAGCGCGCCGGAGGCAGCGTCCGACCGGGAGCAACTGCATGTGGCCGGTGTGCTGGAGCAAGAACAACGTAACCCGGGCGTGCCACTCGACCTCGGTTGGGTCAACGAGGTACGCGTGAATCGCAGCGCTGTAGAGCGGCGCACGGCGACGTTGAGTGGTCGACGCACTGTTAAACAAGCCTGGCAAGTGGCCTGGCTACTGCGCGCCATTAGTTGCATTGACCTCACGACACTCGCGGGCGACGACACAGATGGCACCGTGCGGCGACTCTGTGCCAAGGCACGTCAGCCGGCCCGCGCCGATCTGCTAGAGTCGCTCGGCGCAGCTCAGCTCGGCTTGACTGTGGGTGCCGTGTGCGTCTACCACGCCTTTGTCCCGGTGGCGGTCGAGGCGCTGGCCGGCTCCCGTATCCCGGTCGCTGCGGTCTCGGCGGGCTTCCCGGCCGGCCTCAATCCCTTCGAGCAAAAGATTGAGGAGATCATGGCATCGGTCGCTGCGGGAGCGCACGAGATTGACATTGTCATCTCGCGGCGGCACGTACTCACTGCTGACGGGCAGGCACTTTACGAGGAAGTGCAAGCGTTCCGGAGGGCCTGCGGCACAGCACATATGAAAACGATCCTGGCGACTGGTGATCTCGGAACGCTGCGCAATGTCGGCAAGGCTAGCCTGGTCTGCATGATGGCGGGGGCTGACTTCATCTCCGGAGGCAATTGGTGTGCTTGGGATAGCATGCCCCGACGACTATCCGCTACTAGGGTGCGTAGCGTTGGTCGCGCCCGCAATCGCAGTCGGTAATACCGTCGTCGTGATTCCCTCGGAGCGCCATCCGCTAAGTGCTACTGAGCTGTATCAAGTGCTCGAAACATCGGATGTACCAGGGTTAGCTCGCAAGGGTCGCGGCCCGTCAAGCAGGACAGCATGCGCAGCGGCGTGCACGAACGGGGTAAACGTTGAAGCTATGTGCTGGACAACCGCGCTAAGTCAAGGCAACGGCGCTTGGTATGGGGCTAGGTCGTCTGCGTGCACCTGGAAGCTGATGGCTGCCGAAAACGTAGTACAACCTGGCCTGACAACGTTAACAGCACCGTTAGTCCTACTCGGTTCAAGCGGGGAACGTCACTCCTTGGAGTGATGTGCTGGCGGCTCGTTGGCCTTGACTAGTGTTAGTCATGCGTGAAAACGAGGGCGTTGGGCATGGTGGTGGTGAGTGTAGCATGTGCGACGTTGGCCATTATGAGCCTCCTTGGTGAGGTGGGCATGCGGTTCGTGCGCGTGAACCCGATGCTCGTAAGCCTGGTCGCCACAACATTGCGTGTGCGAGCGTGACGTCGATGAGGTTAACATAGCTGAGATCAGCGCGTACGCATTGTTTCACTGGTCGTGTCGGCTGCAGTCCTGTGACGAATGCTCGTTGCGCCGTGATTGGAGTCGTATCTTGGCGTTCTCGCCGGCGCTGACGATTATGCTCGTCCTGAGGGTGCCAGCCGTCTCGATCCTCTCTTCGGCGTTGACGATACGCGGGGTATGGACGGCCGAGCGACGCGTTAGGTGATCGCAAACGTAGCAAAAGGAGGCAGGTCATGCAGCAGGCGGAGGTGATGCACCATATTCAGTTGCGACGTGGCGATGTGGGACGCTATGTGTTGTTGCCAGGCGATCCCGCGCGGACTGACCAGATTGCCCAGCAGTTTGATGATGCGAGGCTCGTCGCCTACAACCGGGAATATAAGACCTGGACCGGCACACTTAACGGCGAGGTTGTATCGGTCACATCAACCGGAATCGGCTGTCCTTCCGCCGCCATTGCGGTTGAGGAGCTTGCGATGATCGGGGCAGACACCTTTATCCGCGTCGGGACGTCGGGAGGCATGCAACCCCATCTCCGGCCGGGCGATCTCGCGATTGTGACGGCCGCCATTCGCGACGAAGGCACGACAAGTCAGTATATACCACTGGCTTTTCCGGCAGTCGCCAATATTGACGTCGTGTCGGCGTTGCGCGCCGCCGCCGTCCGGCTGGGGGTCCCCCACCACCTCGGGATAAGTCACTCCAAAGACTCGTTCTTCGGGCAGCATCGGCCCGAGCGCATGCCAGTTGCCGACTACCTTCTGCAGCGCTGGCAGGCCTGGAAGCAAGGCGGCGCAATCTGCTCTGAAATGGAAGCGGCGGCGATTTTTGTCGTCAGCAGCGTGCTCGGGAAGCGAGCGGGTGGGATTATGCTCATCGCTGCTAATCAAGAGAGTGATGATCCGACGATCCCGCCGACCCATGACTTGACCGCCCTTATCGCGACAAGCATTGGAGCGTTACGCACGCTAATCGCAGAGGATCATGGGGAGCAGGCTGCCCATGCGCATCGTTGACCCAGGAGCAGGTACAGGTCGATGGCGACAATCAGGCGGTTGGGCAGCACGGATGGGCGCGGGAAGCCATTTCATCGGTATGATCGGCGCCGACCCGTTCGGCGACGGTGCAACCGCGCTGTACCAAGCCGAAGGTGTAGGAATGACCCACGTGCAACGAAGAACAGTGCGGCATACGGGAGCAGACTTCATGAGCCTGCATGCGCAGGGGCACAACCCGCGTGGTGCGGAAAAGTGCGTCTGACGCACGCGACACTATCAGGCCCAAGGTTACGACAGGATCAGCCAACGCGGTGCGACAGCGTGAACAGGAGCACAAGTTGTGGTGGAGCAGGTACAAATACGGCGGGCGCAGCCTCGGGATTTATCCACAATACTTGACTTATATCACGACTTATTAGTCACGGATCTTCCTATGCCGCCCCAGTCCATCGTTAACCAGCGCTGGTCCGAACTGCTTGCGGATCCCAGAATGCATTGCCTCGTCGCTGATGTCGACGACACCCTCGTGGCATCGTGTACGCTAGCTATTATTCCCAATATGACACGGGGAACCCGACCGTATGGGATCATTGAAAACGTGGTGAGTCATGCTGCTTTTCGGCGCCGGGGCCTGGGAACCCGAATTTTGCACGCCGCATTGACCATCGCGTGGGAGCACCATTGTTATAAAGTCATGCTGTTGACGAGCTCGAAAGACCCAGCTGTTCACCATTTTTATGAACAAGCTGGCTTTCACGGTGGTGTCAAAACCGGCTTTATTGTGCGTGCAGACGACTTTCATGCGTAAGGTGTACGAACGTCGACTGCAGGTCGTGCCTCCGTCACCGTCGTTCTACGCGGTAGCATATAGCATGATAAAACGAGCGAGCACCGGTGGTTCATCAATATCTGGGGAGAATGGCGATTATCCCATATAGCTGACCCAGTGACCTGTATCGAGAATCTACGCCCTTTCGGTGCGCAGCACGGACGCAATGTGGCTTAGTCGTTATAGACCTGAGGCCTGGCATCCGCCCAACAGCGCATGGTCGAGGACGCCCTATAGCTTCGCTATTACGCTTGTTTCCTCCCGCGGGGGGCTGCCATCACTACACTTGTTAGGAATCCTGATGGAACAGTGCTCCATCAGGAAGGGTTGCTCCCTTGAGTGATGCGCAAGCGAATAATTGCTCGGGTCTAATGTTGGCGCGGGTCAGCATGCATTCTGTGAGAATAGCGCTGGTGAGCTGTGCGTGGTCAAAGTTGGCGTCTGTCAGAGTAGCGCCTATGAGCATAGCGCCGGCCAGATTAGCGTCGGTGAGATTGGCGTTGGTGAGCCTGGCATGTATCAGATTTGCACCGGCGAGGTTTACGCCGGTGAGGTTGGCTTCCATGCACATTGCGTATACGAGACTAGCCGCCGCGAGGTTCGCGTGTGAGAGGTCAGCGTGTATGAGGTTGGCATAGCTCAGGTTAGCCTGCATGAGGTTGGTATAGGATAGGGTAGCGTCAACGAGCATAGCATCGGTGAGGTTGGCACCTAGTAGGTTTGCCCCTGTGAGCTTCTCGCCGATGAGATTTGCGTAGGTCAAATCGATGAGTTGAGAGGGATTCATCCCCCGCCACGTATTCCAAGCCGCTACGTCCAACCTGAGCAGTACAAGCTGTTTTTGGTTCGCCATAGATCGCTCCAAACTACCTACCGGTAATGCGCTATTGCAGTATAAAGCAGGTCAACAACATGGCTCATTTCCGAACTCGGCACATTGAAGGGTCAACGAGGAGGTCGGTCAATTTCAATGTGTGCTCAATGGCAGAGTTACATTCGAGGACGCGTTGCATGCCTCTGACAAAACGGATATGCTATCAGGGCACGCGGGCGTGCCCTGATAGTACTTGCGAAGGCGAGGTATGG
>JBBRHB010000155.1:0-9449 GCA_038223355.1 Chloroflexales bacterium | reverse complement strand
CCAGCCTGGTAGCGCGGCGCCGTCGCCAGCCCTTGTGCAAGTTCGGCCGTCTTATGCGCCCGCTCGAGCAAAACGGTCCGCTCCTCGCGCAACACTTCATAGCCCGTGCGCCCCAACGAACTGGTCACGGTATGTGTAGCCTCCGCGTGCACCGTAATCGTGTTATTTGTATAACCATGCGGGAGCACATATTGAACATCGGTGCCATCCGAACGCACGATACGCCACGTTTCACGGTCAGTATGAAATGAGGTGCTTACTTTCAAGTTCGCTCCGTAGCTGCGGACCTCGGCATTAATCGCCTGACAATCGGCTTCCACGGCAGTGAGCGGGAGGTCATCTAGGGCGTATGGCGTCGGAGGCACGACGGTGGCATTCACAGGATCGACTGTGAAGATGGCAGGATTTGCGATCAGAGCGGCAGCGGCGGAGGCCTCCAGACCTGCTAAAGCCGACTGCAGCGCGCGCTGTGCTGATTGAGGCTGCAAGCGATCGGTCAGTGCGAAGGCGGTATGGCCGGCCCTATCAAACAAATGTAGCCCGAGGCCCTGTGCCAACGTTGAAGCCATGCCCTCCGTCTTGCCGTTCGTTACATTCACGCCCCGGCTCTCGACCCGCTGAATGCGAGCGATCAAATAGGCCCCATGCCGCTGCGCGGTATCAAGGAGCCCATGCAGCAATTCCGTATGTTCGGCCAGCAACACATCAGCCATAGTACCTCAAGATCACGTGTATAAGCTTTCTCACTAAGAGCCGGCAGTTGCCCCCGGAACGAGCGGAAATAGCCGGGTATAGCAGCCACCTTGCGAGGCGAGTTGCAGCGCCCGTGAGGCATTTAACTGACCCCACCCAGTCGCCAGGTCAAATCCCGCCGGCGCAATATCGTCGGCGCTTTTTTCGAGGACGACACGAATACAGGCGGGCGTGTAATCGGGGTGAACAGACTTTATCAGGGCAGCGGCACCACTCACAAATGGCGTGGACATTGAGGTTCCGCTGCACAGGCCATAGTAGCCCGTTGACGGTGGCATGAGGCTGCCCGGGCACACATCTGCTGGATAGTTCGGCGGCGGCGGGTTCTTTGAGGTACTGAGGATGCTGACACCGGGGGCGCTCAAGGCCAACTGTAAGCCACCGGTCGAGAAAAACGCCGGTTGATCGCTGCTGTCAGTCGCGCCAACCGCGATCACTTCGGGATAGCGTGCCGGATAGACGACCGCCGGCACGTTATTACCGGCCGCTGCCACGACCACCACGCCATGTGCCACAGCAAAGATAATGGCATCATGCAGCGCATGTACGTCGGTATTGCCCCCCAGGCTCATACTGATCACATTCGCGCCGTGCTCGACCGCATATAAAATGGCAATCGCAACATCACTTTCATAACCATTAGCATCATACGGTACATCTGGCGTGCCAAAGATCCGCATAATCATTAACCGTGTATCCGGCGCGATACCGGCACCACCCTCTGCATTGTTGCGCGCGGCGCCCACGATCCCTGAGACATGTGTTCCGTGGCCCAGACCATCGCTGAGGTCACCATCGTTTTGGGGGTTGCCGTTGGCATCATGATAAAAATGCCAACCATGGACATCATCGATATACCCATCGCCCTCGTCATCGATCCCGTTCCCGGGGATTTCGCCGGGATTGACCCACAGCTGACTGGCTAAATCAGGATGATCGAGCTGAATACCTGAATCGATCACCGCCACGATCGTGCCGACTCCGGTCGAAACTGCCCAAGCCGCGGACGCCTGCACGTTTGCCAAGCCGTACTGTTGCGGAAGCAGCGGATCGGGGCCAGACGCCGCCGGGTGTATCAGCGCATCTTGCTCTATCGTGCGGATTTTCGGGTGCCGTATGCTGCCCGTGGAACTCCCCGGCGGCAGGCGCAGAACGGCAGCACGAATTTGTGGGAGCCAGCCGGTGACGCGAATGCCGGGAGCCAACCCTGCTTGTAGCTCGGCGCGGGTCGTGCCCGGTGCCAGATGTGCGATGACGGTGGCTGCTGGTGTTTGGGCGGAAGCCGGGATGATACACGCGGCAGATAAAATGACGCACAGCCCCAAGAAGCGAAAAGCATTCACAACATAGTTTCCATATGAGCGTGGCGGAACTATACCAGGGACCATAGCGTACTGCAATCCATCGCCCATGAACAACCTTGCCCCATGCCAGGTTACAGCATGTGATTACCTGCGTAAAACCATACGCACCGAGTTTGAGCCCAATGTTATAATATCGTACATGCACCGATCGTCTAGCTCATCTGAAGTATGTTCTCCCGGCTGACGGTCGTGAACCGGTTCTCTCTGCTTGGACGGCTGGCGCTGTTGATAGGATTCTTTGCCATTCTCGGGACTGGCCTAGCCCTGCTATCAGAGGTGCCGTTCTTGCGCCTCTTGAGCTTTGTTTTGCGCTTCGGAGCAGGTGCAGGACTGCTGGTTATGTGGGCACTGCTCAATCGGCCCCCGGCCCCACCGGCAAAGGGGCGCGTTGTGCTCGGGGTTGCACCCTTCGCCGAAGTGCGTGATCGCCAGCATCGATCGCCAGAGCGCACCCTGCTCCAACGGCTCCGCCCTCAGCCGCGCTGGGAACCAATCGTCGATGAGGAAGGCACAACACTGCTCGCAACCCCCGAAGGGGGGCTTGAGATCGGCAATTTTCTCCTATACCAGCTCGGCAAGTTGACGGCAGCCATGCCGGGGGTTAATCTCCTGACGCTGCCGTTTGTGGCCGACACGCCTGACGCAATTGCCGCCGGCCAGGCTGTGGGCGCTCACATTGTGCTGTGGGGCCGGACTAGGCGTGGCAGTGAGGTACCCTTTGCCCCACGGCTTACCGTCGCGCGGAGCATCGATCCGCCGATCCCGGCCAGCGAATTAAGACTTTGTGGTATGACCACGGTAGAGCTGCCCGTCCAACGCATCCACAGCTGGCATGCGCATTATGTCGGTCTTCAACACCTGCAATCGCTCGTATTGGGCGTAATTCTGTATGCTTACGGTGCCGATGAAGAGGCGCTTAACGAACTGGCCGCCGTGCAAATTGTTATCGGGGAACAGGCTACACCGGACGCCGGGATGGGCATTGCAGCATTGCTATCCGGCAACATGCGGCTAATGCGCGAGGAGTGGCAGGCCGCGATCACGGCTTATACCACAGCAGCCGAGGTAGCTGCAATCCGACCGGCCGCCATGGTCAACCTTGGCGTGCTCTACGCGCTCCAAGGCGAAACCATGCACGCCCTTGACCAGCTAACACTGGCGGTCCAGCAGGCTCCCACCCTCGCCCTGGCACACCACAATCTGGCGGTCTTGCAACAGCGCGCGGATCGACTGGACGACGCGGAGCACCATTTTCGTCAGGCGATTGGGCTCGACCCCAACCTTGGTGCAAGCTATCGGGGCTTCGCGATGGTCGCGCATAGCCGTGGGCAGATTGCACCGGCCCTCCAAGCCCTGCGACAAGCCTTGATCGGCCAGCCTAGCGACATGACCGCCCGTCGCGAGTTGGCAGCCCTCCTCATTGAGAATGGGCGGCTTGACGAGGCCCAGATACAGCTGGAGCAGGCCTTGAGCAGTGATCCCGATCACGCAACGACCTACTATCTATTCGGGCTCCTGCGACAGCGCGCGGGCGAGAACGACCGGGCGGTCGAGGCTTTCGAACAAGCGCTCCGCTTGTTGCCAAACTTTGCCGAAGCCCACGCCGCTTTAAGCCACCTCTATAAGCAGCGGGGTGAGGCCGGGTCCACCCTTCCCAACGCGGGAACACTCGCTAGGCCGGTTGCTCCAGATGCACAAGCGCACCTCAATCTCGGCCAGTCCTATTTAGAACACCGGCGCTTGCCGGAGGCCGAACGCGAGTTTCGTGCGGCAATCGACAAAGCTCCCCAGCTCAGCATTGCTCATCTCCGTATGGCCCAGATTTTGCGGCAAAATGGCGCGACGACGAGTGCACTGGCCGAACTGCAGACCGCACTCGAGACAGATCACCAACTCCTGGAGGGCTACCTCGAGCTTGCGGATCTCCGGCGGCGGAGCGGTGAACTTGACCGGGCAGCCGAAGTGCTAGAGTATGCTGGCCAGATTGCGCCAGCCGATGGCAAAACAGCTTACTTATTAGGGAATGTGCGGGCGGCCCAAGCACGAGCCGGTGGTGGCCGGCTCCGACTAGAGCAAGCCATCGCGGCCTATCGACGGGCGGTGACACTACAACCCGACCTGCCCGGCGCTCATTATAATCTCGCGCTGGCCGTTTTAAGTGATGGTGACGTGGTTGGTGCAATCGAGGCCCTGCGGCTGGTAACCACTCTCAATCCCACCGATGGCGAAGCATACCGGCTGCTGGGATCGATTTATACCGATCTCCAACGCCTACCAGAGGCACTCCCGGCGCTACAGCATGCGGCAGAGCTTCAGCCGAACCACCTGCTGACCTTGGTACAGCTCGCCCACATCCAACGTGCCGCTGGCCAGGGCAATGATGCAATTAACACGTTGCGCCACGCTCAACGGCTCGACGGCCAAAGTATACGTGTCGCCAAAGAGCTAGGAAGCGCCTATCTGGAGACAAAACAGTTCGACCGCGCGATTACCATGTTGACGCGGGCCAAAGAACTCGCGCCGGATCAGGCCGATTGCTACCTACAGCTTGGTCTCGCTTATCAAGGAGCGGGCCGCGCTGCCCAGGCGAGCGAACTATTCGGGCAGGCTGCGCACTTCGACGCGCGTACTGCAACCCTCTCGATTGAACTGGCGCACGCCTTCCAGGCACTTGACCAAGGGGATCAGGCAATTAGGGTCCTGCAACAGGCGCTTACCGTGCGCCGGGACGATCCTCAGCTTTACTACGCCTTGGGCGAGACCTATATGGCACTTCAACAACACGAGCGAGCAAATGAGGCCTACCGTATGTATGCGGCAGTGCGGGCAACGACACCAGTAGCAATGAAAGCCTGAACACCGCTTATAATAGGGCAAGACTGACCATGAGCGATAGCCACTGAGCGGCTAGTAACATTGGGTGGGCTGGTCGCCGTAGCGCGAGAAAGCAGGGTAGTGCGCGTTCTAATGTTGTCGTGGGAGTATCCACCCCATCTGGTAGGCGGAATGGGTAAGCATGTAGCCGAGTTATTACCGGCGCTAGGCATGGCGGGCATCGAAGTTCATCTGGTCACCCCCGATCTGCGTGGGGGGCCACCAGAGGAGCAGGTTGCACCCAATGTCACCGTCCACCGTGTCCCAACTCCCGACATGACCGCCGATTATCACGGCTTCGTGCCGTTCGCGCAAACGAGTAACAGCAGCTTGGAGCGGAAAGCGAAAGAACTGGACGAGTATCTTGGCGGCTTTGACCTTGTCCATGCCCATGACTGGCTCGTAGGCTACAGTGGAGTTGCGCTCAAGTATGCCAGCCGTCTCCCGCTGGTCGCTACAATCCATGCCACTGAGCGTGGGCGAGGTCAAGGCCACCTACTTAATGAGCAAGCCCGCGCGATCAACGGCACTGAATGGTGGCTAACCTTCGAGGCTTGGCGCGTCATCACCGTCAGTCACTTTATGGCAGCACAGCTTAACCAATATTTCGGTCTGCCTGCGGGCAAAGTATCGGTCATTTACAACGGTGTAAGGCTGCCGGTCAGGCCTCAGCTTACAGTGGAGGAGCGCCAGGCTTTCCGCCGGCGTTTCGCCGCAGATGATCAGCCGATCGTCTTTTATGTTGGGCGGGTAGTCTACGAAAAAGGTATTCATGTGCTGATTGAGGCCGCGACAAGAATCCGCGCGACGAATCCAGCCACCCGCTTCATAATTGCCGGGACCGGGGCCTACTTGGAGCATAGCCAGCAGTATGCTCAGGATCTGGGCGTGGCCAATCTGTTTACCTTTACCGGCTTTGTGCCGGATGACGACCGCGATAGTTTTTTCCAAATTGCCGACGTAGCAGTCTTTCCCAGTTTGTACGAGCCCTTTGGGATCGTAGCACTCGAAGCCATGTCCTACCACTGTCCCGTCGTCGTCTCGGCGACCGGTGGTCTGCAAGAGGTCGTACAGTTACATGAAACTGGGATGACCGCCCATGTCGGCAATCCAGAGTCGCTGGCCTGGGCTATTAGCCATACGCTGCTGCACCCAGATTGGGCGCGCCAACGTGCCGAAAAAGCCTTTCTTGAAGTGAAGAAGCTTTACACTTGGGGCCATATCGCTGCGCAAACCATTGCCGTGTACCGCCAGGTGCAGGACGAATGGCAGGCGAGCGGTTGGGGCCATCATCAATAACGGAGTTAAGCGTGAACGAAACCTTGCAACAAGCGATTACCCTTGCTCGATCCGGTCAGATTCCCGCCGCAGCAGAGTTGCTGCATGGCCTCGTCGAACGCGAGCCTACGGATGGCGAAGCGTGGCTGTGGCTGGCCGGTCTCACCACCGATCCGAATGAACGCTTAAGTGCGCTCAACCGTGTCCTGGCAATCAATCCCGCTGACCAGCGCGCTCAACAAGGCATTGAGGGCTTACGCCGACAACACCCCGAACTCTTCGCGGCTCCCGCAGGAGCCAGTATTCCGCAGTTCTTCGATACGCCCGCGCCATCCTTCATGTCCACACCACTACCCGAGGCCACAGTATTGCCGGCAACGCCCACCCCGGTTGCTGCACCGGAGACCAGTGCACCCACAGCTGACAGCTTTACCAGCACTACCCAACCGATCAGTACGAGCACGATGCCCGCAGCCGGCTATACAAGGACGGGCTCGGGCAGGGCAGCCGGTGCCTCGATCTATGATGCGCCGACACAAGCCCAACCGGTCATTCCCCCGCCGCCGGTCCGTTCGTCGGCTATGGAGCGCCGCCTGGCGGAAGTAGCACCGGCAGTACCTGTCGCGACTCCTACCGCTCAAATGCCGGCGGTGGTGGTCACACAGCCACGTCGTAATCCTGTGGCCTTGGTTGCCCGTGCCCTACTGGCATTGCTCTGGCTGGTCTTGACCGCCCTGCTGGTTCTGACTGCAGCCCTGGCGCTACGCTATGCTCGACAGGCGGTTCATATCAGCGTTGGTCTGCCGCAAGTGCTCGGGAATATTACCGGCACCGGCACCTTTTCTAGCTCGGGCGGATCCTTGCAAGCGATTGGCATCATAAGCGGCGTCTTAGGAGTGCTTGGGGCAATCATCACCCTGGGGCTGGTCCTGCGCTGGCGTATATCCCTCGTCCTAAGTCTGCTGGTCGGCTTTGTTCTAGCAGTGGCCGGTGTCATGATTGGCGTGATCGCCTATGTGGGCAGCGAAGATGTGACCGGTATTGCCAGTATGCTGAATATCGGTACTAAGGCGGGTGGGATTATCGTCGGCGTGTTGTTGTTATGGCCACTGCTGCTGGCCTTCGTAGCTTGGTCCGAATTTACCCGTCGCCAGCAGATAGTCTGATGAGTGGCTCAAGCTTCGGTACACTCTTTCGCCTCACAACCTTCGGTGAGTCGCATGGCGTGGGCGTGGGCGTGGTGATCGACGGCTGTCCGGCGGGGCTGCCGCTCACGGCCGATGAGCTTCAGCACGACCTTGACCGGCGGCGCGTGGGCCAGAGCCATATGACCTCGGCCCGCCAGGAGGGCGACCGCGTCCAGATTCTATCGGGTATTTTTGAAGGCTACACGACCGGCACACCGATCATGCTCCAGGTGCTCAACGAAAATGCCCGCCCGCAGGATTACGACGCGATTAAAGAACTGTATCGCCCCGGTCATGCTGATCATACGTGGGAAGCGAAATTTGGACGACGAGACTACCGTGGCGGGGGCCGAGCCTCGGCGCGCGAAACGATTGGTCGCGTCGCCGCTGGCGCAGTCGCCCGCAAATTGTTACGAACTGTTGGTGTCGAAGTCATTGGCTATACCTTGCAACTCATGCATTTACGGGCACAGATCATCGACGAGGCCGAGATCGAGCGGAATCCAATGCGTTGCCCCGATCCAAACATTGCCCCGGCGATGGTCGCGCTGGTTGAGCAGGCGCGTCGTGAGCTCGATTCGCTTGGCGGGATCGTAGAGCTGCGGGCGCGCGGCGTGCCGACAGGTTTAGGCGAGCCGGTCTTCGACAAACTCGACGCCGATCTCGCCAAGGCTATGTTAAGTATTCCGGCGGTCAAAGGTTTCGAGATCGGTGATGGTTTTGCCGTTGCGAACATGCGAGGCTCGCAGAACAATGATCCGTATACTCCGATTGGCGATCACATCACCACCATCTCGAACCATGCCGGCGGCGTACTAGGTGGTATCTCGACCGGCGAGGAGCTTGTCGTCCGGATCGCCGCGAAGCCGCCTGCCTCGATCGCGCAGCCCCAACAAACCGTGAACCGCACAGGAGAAGCGGCGGTGATCGTTGTGAAAGGACGGCATGATCCGACGGTGTTACCACGGCTCGTACCGGTTGCTGAGGCAATGATGTTACTGGTGCTCGCCGATCACTGGTTACGCCAAAGGGCTGCTCGTGTCTGATGATTCTCGCACACCGGCAGCTATGACCGACGTGCACCCAACTGCGGAAGCGGAGGTGGTTTTGTCGCAGCTTACCCCCCGCGCAGCACCACCCACCGATGCCGCGCCAGTACCGCCCGTCATGACATCCGCACCCCTACCGGAGACAGTCCCAGTGACTGTAACTGATAGTCAGTCGGCACCCGCACCCCCGCCGAAACCCGCCACAGGGAACGTGTATCCGCGCTCACCACAAAAACGGCTGCAAGCACAGCAACAAAGCATCAGCACCAGTATTCGTTCGCAGCCGCTCGCCCCGCCACCGCGCCCTTCTGAGCCGGTGCCTGCGGTTGAAGCGGCGCTACTGCGTGGCGCCTGGCGCTGGCGTTGGCCAATGGTTGTGCTGGCCTTGCTCGCATGGGGTGGCGCAGCTCTGTTGCTAACGACCAATGTCAGTGCCTCCTTGCCGAGCCTTGGTAGTCCGCGCCATGTTTTTGTGTTCGGTTGGGCACTCGCTGCGTTGCTAACCTTCGCACCCTTACAATGGCGGCTGGCTTTATCCGGCTTGACTTGGCAAGGTGTCTTAGGCTGGACCTTATTGGCCTTCCTGCTCGCTTGGGCACCGCCGCCTACCGGCAATCTGCTAAGTTTGCCCGATGTACCGGGTTACCTATTGTTGTTCCTGGCCCTGTTTTATGCCGCCACCTCGGCCGTGACTCCGCTGGCCTTTCTGGTAGGGCAGCGCTTATTCAGCCAACGCTTACAGCGCCTGGATGCACGGCGAGCACGGCGACAAGGCTATGAAGCAGGCCTACTGGCCGTAGCTATGCTGGCACTCGCAAATCTATCCGTCTTGCGCTGGTGGACCGGGCTGCTGCTGGTCATCGTGATCCTGCTGTTGGAAACACTCTTTTTATCCCAAGTACGACCGGAAGGATAGCGTATGCCGCTCAATGTAACGATTCTCG
>JBBRHB010000154.1:0-9484 GCA_038223355.1 Chloroflexales bacterium | reverse complement strand
GATGGATAATAAGCCGATGGCCGAATGGGACCGCTTCTTCCGCAGCATACAGGAGGAGGACCCCTACCAGCATCTGCGCTCGATCCACAACTGTCGTGTCATGTACGACCACAGCCGGCCCTGGGTGACACATCAAAGTATTCAAAGGTCGGATCTGGAGCAGGTACGGGCCTGGCGCGAGCAGCACAAGAAGCCGGTGGTGGTCGATGAATGCTGCTATGAGGGCAACATCTCCCAGAGTTGGGGGAACATCTCGGCCCGCGAAATGGTGCATAGGTTCTGGCTGGGCACCGTCCGTGGTGGTTATGTTGGTCATGGCGAAACGTACCTGCACCCTGAGGACATTCTCTGGTGGGCAAAAGGTGGCATTCTGCACGGCGAGAGTGCCCCGCGCCTGGCATTCCTGCGTCGGATCCTCGAAGACGGTCCGTCGACAGGCCTTGACCCAGCTGACGATGTGATTGGCATGCCCACATGTGCCGGTCAACCTCACGACTACTACCTCATGTATTTTGGGGTGCACCAGCCGGCACAGATGATGTTCAGCCTGCCGGAAGGCGAGCACTATACGGCTGAGGTCATCGATACCTGGGAGATGACACGCACACCCCTCCAAGAGGCGGTCGTGCGCGACGCGCTGGTGCTGCTACCAGGAAACCCCTATCAGGCGCTGATCCTACGGCGCGTCCGCTAAATGGTGCGGAGCGGCGGGCGGTGGATAGCATGGATTATTTAAGAGGAGACGACGATGAGCGACTATCAGTATGGTGCGGGTCTTTGGATGTTTCAGCAGTTCGTTGACCGCTATGCAACGGATGCCTACGGACCACCAGTAGGCACGCTCGAAGCGATCGAGCGCGCGGCGAGCGTCGGCGATATCAAGGTGCTCGACATCAACTATCCCTTTGCGGGCGACGACGTCACAGTTGCGCAAGTGCGCGAAACGTTGCAACGAACGGGCTTGCGCGCGCAGGCTATCACGCCACACCTCTACATGCGCGAGTTCCAACTGGGCAGCTTTACCAATCCCGATGCGGCTGTGCGCCGCAAGGCAGTCGAGCTTGGCAAGCAGGCCGTTGATGTCGCGCAGCAACTCGATGCCGTGTACGTGAAGTTCTGGCCGGGCCAGGATGGCTTCGACTACCCGTTTCAGGTTGACTACACCCGCATCTGGGATTACTCCGTCAGCGGGGTCCGGGCGGTAGCCGAAAGCGCTCCCGCCATGCAGTTTGCCATCGAGTACAAGCTGAAAGAGCCGCGTGTCCATATGTTCTTTAGTACGGCAGCTCGTACCCTGCTAGCGATCGAGGATATGGGCGTCGACAATGTGGGCATCGTGCTCGATCTCGGCCACTCCTTGTTCGCCAAAGAAACGCCCGCCGATGTGCTCCAGCTCGTGTCACGGCGCGGCAAGCTGGTCAGTGTCGAGGTGAACGATAACTGGCGCGACTGGGATGACGACATGGCGGTCGGCTCGGTCCACCTGATCGAGACGCTCGAATTCCTCCACGCTCTGCGCCAGATCAACTGGCAGGGACCGCTGCTGCTTGACCAGTTTCCGTTCCGCGAGGACCCCATGAAGGCGGCGCGCCGCAGTATCGACACGATTCGTGCCCTCGACAGTGTGCTTGATCGCATTGATCTACGCGCTCTTGCGGCTGCGCAGGACCGTCAGGACGCGCTCGAAGCGCAGCGTATTGTCATGAACATGCTGGTCGGCACGGGCATCACGGAGGTAGCACGATGATCGATGGCCAGGCGATCGACACAGAGCAGATCGAACGGTTGCAGAGCATAGCACGCGCGGTGCGGCGTCGTGACCTCGAAGTGGTGCATGGTGCCAAGCTAGGCCACGTTGGTGGCGAGATGTCGGCCATCGACATTCTGGTGACGCTGTATTTCGCCGTGCTGCGTATCGATCCCAAACGGCCTGACGATCCGGAGCGTGACCGCTTCATCCTGAGCAAAGGTCACTCGGCGGTGGCGCTGTATACCACGTTGGCCCATCGCGGCTTCATGCTGGTGGAAGAGCTTGACACCTTCGCCAAGCCGCTCTCGAAGCTGAATGGCCACCCGGACCGGAATAAGGTGCCCGGTGTAGAGACCAATACCGGGCCGCTGGGCCACGGCTTGCCGGTCGCCGTCGGTGCCGCCCTGGCGGCCAAGCTCCAGCAGCACAGCTGGCGCGTGTACGCCTTGGCCGGCGATGGCGAACTACAAGAAGGCAGCAATTGGGAAGCAGCGATGGCGGGTGCCCACTTCAAGCTTGACAACCTGACGGTGATCGTTGACCGCAACCGCTTGCAGCAGGGTGATGGTACCGAGCAAACGATGCACCTTGAGCCGCTGGCCGACAAATGGCGGGCCTTCGGCTGGTCGGTCACCGAGGTGGACGGCCATAATATCGCGCAGTTGCTGGCGACCTTCGCTCGCCTGCCCTTCAAGGCCGGCAAACCGAGCTGCATCATCGCCCATACTCATAAGGGCCAGGGCGTCTCGTTCATGCAAGACAAGGTGGCCTGGCACCACAAGGTGCCGAACGCCGAGGAAGTGACCACGGCGCTTAAGGAACTTGGTGAGGTGGTTGCATGACGCAGCTGTTTGATTGTCGTGACGCGTTTAACGACAAGCTCCGCGAACTTGCCGCCTTGGACCCCCGTATCGTGGCCGTGGTCAACGACTCGGTCGGCTCGAGCAAGCTCAACCAGTTCGCCGAGCTGTACCCGAACCGGATCGTCAATGTCGGCATTGCCGAGCAGAACATGGTGGGCATCAGTGCGGGACTGGCGAACGGCGGCCTGATCCCCTTTGTCTGTGCGGCGGCACCTTTTCTTACCGGTCGGGCGCTCGAACAGATCAAGGCCGACGTAGCCTATTCGAATACGAACGTCAAACTGTGTGGCATGAGCAGCGGCATGGCCTACGGTGAGCTGGGGCCGACGCACCATTCGATCGAGGATCTAGCCTGGCTACGGGCCATTGCCAACCTGACGGTGATCGTGCCGGCAGATCCGGTCGAGACCGCGCAAGCCGTTGCGGTGGCGGCGACGACGGTAGGGCCGATGTTTCTGCGCATTAGCCGCATGCCGGTGCCGATCGTGCACGACCCAGACTACCAGTTCGTCATCGGCAAGGCCGCTCGCTTACGAGATGGCGACGACGTCACGCTGATCGCTACAGGCGTGCTGGTTACACAGGCGCTGCAGGCGGCAGATTTGCTGGCGGCGGAGGGTATCGCAGCGCGGGTGCTGAATATGTCCACGATTCGGCCACTAGACGTAACGGCGGTGCAGGCGGCCGCTGAGGAGACGGGCCGGATTGTGACCATTGAAGAGCACACGGTCTTCGGCGGACTGGGGAGTGCCGTTGCGGAAGTGGTGGTGACGAATCATCCCGTGCCGATGCGCATCCTGGGGGTGCCCGGGATCTTCGCTCCTACCGGCTCGGAAGAATGGCTGCTCAGACACTTTGGCTTGACCGCGCAAGGAATCTGTGCGGCTGCACTGGAGTTGGTCAAGGGTGTCCCGATGGCAAAGGTCTAGGGCTCATGATGGGCAACAGCAGTAACATCCTGGCGATCGACGAAGGCACCACCAATGCCAAAGTCCTGCTCATTAATGCCCAGGGTGGCGTCATTGCACAGGCATCGCGAGCGCTTGTGCAGCACTACCCGCACCCGGCCTGGGTCGAGCAAGATGCAGGCGCCATCTGGCAGGCAGTGCGCGAAGCGATCGACGAGTGTCTTGCCGGCGTCGCCGACCCGCGACTGGCGGCGATCGCCATCACGAATCAACGCGAGTCGGTCACGCTCTGGGAGCGCGACAGCGGGCAACTGGTCGGTCCGGTGATCGTGTGGCAGTGCCGCCGGACGGCGGCCTTTTGTGCCGATCTGCGCGCCCGAGGATTGGCACCCTGGTTGGCCGAGCGGACAGGGCTTGCGATCGATCCGCTCTTCTCGGGCAGCAAGATGCGCTGGCTGCTCGACCATGTGGTGGACGGCCAGCGACGCGCTGAACGGGGCGAGCTGTGTCTGGGGACGATGGATAGCTGGATCCTCTGGAAGCTGAGCGGTAGCAAGGTGCACGCCTGTGATCTGACCAACGCGTCACGGACGCAGCTGCTCGACATCCATACCCTGAACTGGAGCCCGGAATTACTGGATCTCTTCGGCGTACCACAGGCGGCCGTGCCCGATGTGCGACCGTCGAGCGGCTATTTCGGTGTCAGCGTCGCCCTCGGCCGCTTGCCGGCCGGGATACCCATCATGAGTCTGATTGGGGACTCGCACGCGGCGCTCTTCGGCCAGGCGGGATTTTTGCCCGGCAGCGTGAAGGCGACGTACGGCACCGGTTCATCCTTGATGACGCCCACCTCGGCACCGCTGCGCTCCCGGCAGGGGCTGTCCACAACGGTGGCGTGGGCGCTTGATCGTGACCGCGTCACCTATGCCCTGGAAGGCAACATTCCGGTGACGGGTGCTGCCGTGCAATGGCTGGGCGAATTCCTTGGTCTACGGAACCCCGCAGAGGAGGTAGCAGAACTAGCGGCACGTGTCGACGATGCCGGTGGTCTGTACCTAGTACCAGCACTGGTGGGGCTGGGCGCTCCCTACTGGAACGATGCAGCGCGCGGCCTGATCAGCGGGCTGACGCGTGGCTCGACCGCAGCTCACCTGGCCCGTGCCACCATCGAGGCGATCGCCTATCAGGTGCGAGATGTCTTCGATGTGATGCAGCGCGAAACAGGTGTGGATCTCAAGGTGCTGCTGGCCGACGGTGGCGCGAGTCGCAATCCTATGTTGATGCAGTTTCAGGCCGATATCATCGGCTTGCCGATCCTGCGCAGTAACTCGGCTGATGCATCCGCCCTTGGTGCATCCTACCTGGCCGGCCTCAGCATTGGCATCTGGCAGACGCTGGACGAGATCGACCACTTACCACGACCGCGCGAGCGTTTCGAACCGCGCCTTGCGGCGTCGGAGCGCGCAACACGGTATGCAGGTTGGCAAAAGGCCGTTGCCCGTGCAATACTCGGCACCGACGCTAGTCAGTAGCAAAAGGCTCGTAGATACTCATTCGCCGGTTTTGTTACACTTTGGTCCCCGAATCGAAGCCTTGCAGGGTGCTCCACATCAGCAGCATGCAGCAATTATGCGCAGGTATCAGTCCGAGGTGCTAGAGTGGGCGGTGATATAACCGGAGGGCGATGTGTATGATGTGCTGATTCGGAATACAACCGTTGTAGATCCCATTGGCAAAGAGCCGAGCATCTTGCGCGAGCATGATATTGCGATCCTTGATAAGCACATCGTTGCGATCGAGCCGAGCGGCGGGCCGACGGCAGGGGTGGCCAAGGAGTTGATCGACGGGAGTGGGATGGTGGCGCTGCCCGGGCTGATTAATGCACACGCGCATGCTGCGATGGTGCTGTTACGTGGTACGGCCGAAGATGTGTCGATCGAGACATGGTTCAACGAATATATCTGGACCATGGAAAGCAATGTAACGCCCGACGATGTTTATTGGGGCGCGATGCTGGCGATGGTCGAGATGATCGAGAGCGGTGTGACGTGCGTGGCCGATCACTACTTTGCCATGGATCGGGTCGCTGAGGCGATCACGACGAGCGGGCTGCGCGGCCATCTAGCACCAACAATGACGGGACAGAATGCTAGTGCGGAACTAAGCGCTGCCGCCGACTTCGCGGCGCGATGGCATAAGACGGCCGGTGGACGGATACGGGCCTGGCTTGGTCCGCACGCACCCTATAGTTGCTCAAGCGAGTTTCTGCGCGAGGTAGCGGCGGAGGCAAAGCGGCTCCAGCTCCCGGTACATATTCATGTCGCCGAGACTGCGGAGCAGGTGCAGCAGAGCCTAGCGCGGTATGGTGTGACACCGGTCCGACTGCTTGAGCAGGTCGGACTGATGGATGGACAGCTGCTGTGCGCACATGCGGCTCATCTCACGCCTGAGGACATTGATCTGATCGCAGAGCGACGCGCCGGCGTGGCGCATTGTCCAAAAACGTTTCTGAAGCTCGCCGCCGGCATCGCACCGGTGGTTGAACTGCGCCGCCGGGGCATTGCTGTCGGCTTGGGCTCGGACGGTGCGGCGAGTAACAACACACTTGATATTCTGGAGCAAATGCGGCTGGCGGCACTGCTACAGAAGCACCAGGAGCATGACGCCCGTGTGCTGCCACGCGGCGAAGCACTGGCTATGGCGACGGCGGAAGGGGCACGCGCACTCGGTCAGGCTGAAGAGCTAGGGCGGCTGGCACCCGGCTTCCTGGCCGATCTGATCCTGGTGCGGACAGACGGGGCGCATGTTCAGCCGGTGGCCGATGTGATCGCGGCCCTGGTCTATTCGGTACGCGCGAGCGATGTGGATACGGTCGTGGTGGATGGGCAAGTCTTGATGCGTAACCGCCGGTTGCTCACCTTGAACAAGGAGGAGATCGTCCGTGAGGTCAACGCGCGGGCCGCACGGGTGAGCGAACGCGGCCATGGTCGTCGTCTGATGGCGTATGAATAAGAGTCCGGCCTACTCACTCTGGCAACTCGTCCGGTACTTTTTACGCCTTGGCACTACCGGCTTTGGCGGCCCGGTCGCGCTCGTGGGGTACATGCACCGTGATCTTGTTGAGCGCCGGCTTTGGATTGCGGATGAGGATTACAAAGAGGGTCTCGCGCTGGCCCAGCTGGCTCCGGGTCCGCTCGCGGCACAGCTGGGGATTTACCTAGGATTTGTCCATTACCGCATCCGGGGCGCAACGCTGGTCTGGGTTGCCTTCGTCTTGCCGTCCTTCCTGATGGTCCTGGCGTTAAGCGCCGCGTATGTGCAGTTTGGTGGTCTCCCTTGGATGCAAGCCGCCTTCTATGGCGTGGGAGCCTGCGTCATAGGGATCATTGCGCTCAGCGCCTATAAGTTGACCTTGAAAACCGTCGGCAAGGATAGTCTGCTATGGGCGATCTTTCTGGTCGCCGCTGCAACGACGGTCATCACCAAATCCGAGAAGGTCTGGCTCTTTCTCGTCGCCGGCATCCTCGTCTGGCTCGTTAAGGCCCCGCCCAAGCGACTGTTCAACCGCAATCGCCTAGCCAGTTTTAGCGGCTGGCCGCTCGTGCTGGCGGTGGCCACAGTCGCCGGTCCTACGCTGCCGCTGCTGTGGACCATTTTCCTGTACTTTCTACAGGCCGGGGCCTTTGTCTTCGGGAGCGGTCTCGCGATTCTGCCCTTTCTGTACGGCGGTGTCGTTCAGCAGCATCACTGGCTGACTGACCGGCAGTTTCTGGATGCTGTCGCGATTGCCATGATCACCCCGGGTCCGGTCGTGATCACCACCGGCTTTATTGGCTTCCTCGTGGCGGGTTTCGCCGGTGCAGTCGTCGCCGCCTTCGCGACCTTCTTCCCGTGCTACCTGTTCACGATCATCCCGGCGCCCTATTTCAAGAAATATGGCCGCCGGCCGGACCTGGCGGCCTTTGTCAAAGGCGTGACAGCGGCTGCTACGGGGGCGATAACCGGAGCAGTGATCGTCTTAGGGCAGCGGTCGATTACGGATGTTGTGACCGCTGCGCTGGCCCTCGTGACCCTCGGTGTGCTGTGGAAGTGGAAGAACGTGCCCGAACCGGTGTTGATCATCGGCGCCGCCGTGATCGGGATTCTCCTGTATCCCGTGATGCATCACTAAGCCGATGAGCTGAAAGCCGTGATGGCCTTCCGCCATAATTGAACGGGTTATAACCAGTGCTGCACTCATTATAGAGCGCAGCACTAGCGGTTTGCCGGTTACGTGCGAGTGATCTTAGTGGCTCGAAGTGCTAGAAACAACGGGATTTCCTGATGGGCCGTACTGACTGCTCTGTCACGGCTGCGGGCTGCGGGAGGTATCGAGCCCAGAATTTCGCGCATGGCATCGACCAGGAGATGCTGGTCGGCCAGCCCGTTGATGTACGCCTGGAGCGGACGATGAAAGCTCCGGGTGATTCCCTTGTGCTCGCCGCCGTACTCCTTCATCGGGACCGGGAGCGGCGAAAAGTAGCGGTCGATCCGCCGGTACTGTAACTTGCGCTCGTCGTCCCAGCCCCAGCCACTCTGCCGCGGGATACGAAAGCAGGGATGCGTCATGAGAAGCACTGCGCGTTGACCCTCGGCCAGTGCCCAAGCAATCGAGGCACATACCGGGGCGAGGGGGTCCATGTCTTGGATGCTCAACAACAGGACCACGCCGTCAAAGGTATTGGGACGCAAGCCAGCGATGCTTGATAGCCGGCGGGCGTCACCGATTAGAAAGATGCCGTCCTGGTCATGCCGCTGGCGGGCAATACGGATGAGGTGGGGACTTGCGTCTACGCCGGTATAGTAGGCTCCTGCTTGGGCAATGAATGGGGCCAGGACACCTTGTCCGGCACCAATGTCGAGGATGCGTTCGCCGGGCTGTGGAGCGAGGAGATCAAGCACGGCGGGAATAGCGAGCGTTCGATGGTGGAAGCTTCCGCCTGCACCCATCCAGCCGTCATACCAGCGCGCAACCGGGTCCCAACTGGTATGGACCCCCGGTTTAGGCGAACGTCGTTTGGGAGTGGTCATTGGTCGTCCTATCCTGCGGCGTCCAGGCCAACGAGTACATGTGCTTTATATCGAGGCATGCTCATTGATCTGGCCACGTCGCATTATTACTGGCCCGGTGGACGACCGACCCTTAACACAACCGCTGCCACATCGCGAACGGGGAGGCGTTGGTTGTTAGGATGCGGATCGTTGCCAGGCAGTAAAGTCTTGCTACGTCGAAACCATTGCGGTGTTTGTAGACACCGGTGAATAGGCGTGCCATCTAAATCCATGGTCTGCACATAAAGAAGCTCCTGTACCATAACTAACTCCGTTCGATCACCAGCGCTATATGCCGTCGAAGCCGAAGGCATGCTGCTCTCGTACTATGCCATCCAACAACCATCACGCGACTCCTTTGCCTTAGTGGTAAGGCTATTGTAGCCGCGATCAAAAGAGTATGCACTGCTTGCCGAGCCTCCACCACACAGCGGTTGACGTCGATGGTGCTGCAAGACTTGCACAGGCGATGATTGAGGAGCTTGGGGCGGACTGGTTCGCTAGGTAATGGGCATGGATCTGCTGCACTATAGTCAGGCATAAACGGTGGTACTGGTACATCAGCGCGGGCGCGGATACACTGTCGAATTTATGACGCTTATTGGCTTGATGCCACCGGCTCTGTGACGCGGAACAGCGGCTCGCCCCGGTAGAGCATTTCGCCGGCATGCTCAACCAATAAGAGTCCCTCGGCCTCGCGTCCGGCCCACGCCTGCGGGTCAATCGTCCGATAGTCGGCATAGCCGAGGTTAACGCGCCGGCAGCGTTCCTCAGGAATGGCGGTCGCTAGCGTCACTTGAATGCGCGGCGTTTCGATGCGGCTGTCACGGTCATAGGTGCCCTGCCCCTTGACGTGCGTGCTATGCGCCAGG
>JBBRHB010000153.1:0-9535 GCA_038223355.1 Chloroflexales bacterium | reverse complement strand
GCTGATCAACCAGTGGGCTAATGTTGTACGCTGGGAGTTGCGACCTCGCCCTTTTCTGCGGTCAGTCGAGTTTCTGTGGCAAGAAGGACATACCGTGCATGTCGACGAGGCCGATGCCGAGCGCGAGACCTTGATGATCTTGAACGACGTGTATGCGGACTTTGTGGAAAAGGTGATGGCACTGCCGGTCTTGCGCGGTCGTAAAACCGAGAGTGAAAAGTTTCCAGGGGCACTACGGACCTATTCAATCGAGGCCATGATGCAGGATGGCAAGGCGTTGCAGGCCGGGACCTCGCACAACCTGGGGCAAAACTTTGCGCGCTCGTTCGACATCATGTATACCGCACCGGATAACCAGCAAGTGTACGGCTGGACAACCTCGTGGGGCGCTTCGACGCGGCTGATTGGGGCGCTGATCATGGCGCACTCGGACGATGATGGCCTGGTGCTGCCACCGCTGTTAGCACCCATTCAGGTCGTGGTAGTCCCGATTTATAAAAATGAGACCGAGAGGGCCGACGTGCTAGCCGCCGTTGAGCGTCTGACCGTAGGATGGAAAGGTCGCTTTCGCTTTAAGGTTGATGATCGCTCGAATCTGACGCCGGGCTTCCGCTTCAGCGAATGGGAGGTCAAAGGCGTGCCGATCCGGGTCGAGGTCGGGCCTAAGGATGTGCAAAAAGGGACGGTCGCCGTTGCACGGCGTGATCAGCCGGGTAGGGAGGGCAAGCGCTTCATTCCACAGGAGGGGTTAAACGAGCATCTGACGGGTCTGCTGGATGACATTCAACAGGCGCTGTATGAGCGCGCGTTGCGCTTCCGCGACGAACATACGTTTACGGCTACGACGTATGATGAGTTTAAGGTGCGAGTCGAGCAGGGCTTTGTGCGCTGTTATTTCGCAGGTGGCGACGAGGAAGAGGCACGCATTAAGGAAGAAACCAAAGCGACCGTACGGGTAATCCCGTTCGACCAACCGGCGGTCGAAGGGCGTTGTATCGTGACCGGGCAGCTCACGCAGCGACAGGTGGTCTTCGCCAAGTCATACTGATGCGCTACGCTGGCCGCGTCAAGCCCCTTCTCCCGCCCATGGGAGAAGGGGCGATGGACCTTACGCCGGTTGCTTGAGCTTTTCGAAATATTGCTTGCGGACCTTGGCCACTTTGGGGGCAATGATGACGCGGCAGTAGCCTTGGCCACCGTTGTTTTCGTAATACTGCTGATGATAATCCTCAGCTTTATAGAAAACCGGTGCCTTGGTGACCTCGGTGACAATCGGTGCGTGCCATAACTTCTGGGCAGTCAGTTCGGCAATCACCTGCTTGGCCGTTTGCTCTTGTTCCGGCGAGTGAAAGAAGATCGCGGAGCGGTACTGCGTGCCGTGATCGGCACCCTGACGATTGAGGGTAGTAGGATCATGGATGGTGAAAAAGATCTCTAGCAGTTCGCGGAAGCTAATGACCGAGGGGTCAAACGTGATCTGCACTACCTCGGCATGGCCGGTCGTGCCGCGGCATACTTGTTGGTAGGTTGGCGATGGGACCTTACCGCCGGCATAGCCCGATTCGACGTGCTCCACACCCCGTAAATCGGCAAAGACTGCTTCTAAACACCAAAAGCAACCACCGGCTAGTGTGGCCAACTCGGTGTGCGGTTGTGCTTGATCCATATGCGTGTTGTTCCTTTTGTACGCTTAATCTCGGATAAAAATAAGTACGCAGCGGGCGTCCCGCCGGATGTGCCGGACGCTGTACGGAGTCAGGCGCGTGTCAGTAAAGTGCAACTGTCGCAACCGCTATCCACTGGTACAATGAAACGTGCGCTGGTAGCCACAGAGAGGAGGCGCCGTGACTCGCATTACTGTTCCACGCATTGTTTTGCTCCTAGTCGCACTCATTGGCGGCTTCTGGTTAATCGAGCAAACCTTCCGGATTGTTTACCGGATTGCAGATATTTTACTCATCTTTGGCTTGGCCTGGCTCCTCAAGTTACTACTCGATCCGCTAATGCGGCGCTTGCGCCTGTGGCATGTACCGCGTGTGCTTAGCATCTTGATTGCCTATATGTTGTTTATTGGGGTCTTCGTCGTGATGGTCATCTGGTTGACCCCGCAGTTGGCCGGTCTGGGCCAGGGAACACGGCAACTGGCGCGTGAAACAGCATTCCGTGCTGACCAAGCGGCGAATTGGCTACAGGCGCGGGGCATTGAGGTCAATCCACACGCGCTGACCGTGCAAATCATTACGCTAGGCAGTGATTTTGCCAGCACGGTGGCCGGTCGCGCCTTCGACATCGCGCAGAGTGTGCTCTCGGTGCTGGGCAAGTTTGCGCTGGTAATCACGGTAAGTATTTATATGAGCCTCACCCGTGGCTCTATGGGCGACTGGCTGCGGCCGATCATTCCGCCGCGCTGGCGCGACGAGTATGATGAGTTCCTCGGCGACGTTAAGAATGCGTATTCGGCCTCGATCCGGGGTTACTTCTATGTTGTCGCGCTCGGGACATTACTAAGCAGTGTGATATTGTTCGGTTTCCGGGTGCCGGGCGCCGTGCTATGGGTCACGCTTATCTTCATCATGCGCTTGCTGCCATTTATTGGTGGGACCCTGGCCGATGGCATAACCATTATCGCCGCGCTGGTAGGCCTGCCCTTGCCGCTGGCAATCGCCGCCGTTGCACTGGTCACGCTGGGTCAGGTGTTGCTGACCAATGTGCTGATGCCTCGTGTTATGAGCCGGGAACTCGGCATTAATCCGCTGGTCGTCTTGTTTGCGGTCCTGCTCGGCGCACGCATTTATGGCGTCGCCGGGATTCTGTTTGCGATCCCGGCAGCCTCAGTGATCGCCACGATCACCAGTCGGGCGGTGAATCGCTACCTGGGACCCCTGTACGAGCGGCGCGGCTGGTGGCAGGAAGAAGTCACCGTGGCCCAACGCCATGATGAGCCGGCTGGCACAGTGTTCGACGCGCATCGCCCTACCTTGGACGCTCCACGACCTACTCTGGAGGAAGTAACCTGATGCAACTTACGATTCTGGATGAGCAGCACGTGCGGCTCGCGACGCTCGGTGACGGCTTTGAGGTGGTTGGTGAACACTTCGGTCCGTTGCAAATGCTGGCAACCTCGCTGGCGCTCTGTACGGCCTCGGTCGTGCAGGCATACGGTGATACGGCCCAACTTAACGTCGCAGGCTTCGAGATTGACGTGCAGTGGGGCTATGTTGAGGATCCGTATCGTGTAGGTAACTTCGACATGACGTTGCTGCTACCGCCAACTGTGCCGCCGCAGCGCCACAAGGCAGTGATTCGTGCAGCCAACACGTGCACGGTTCATCACACGTTGCAGCACCACCCGCATATTGCAACGGATGTGGCAGTGCTCGATCCTGCGGCACCACAAGCCGAAGCGCACCATCACCATGTCCACGAAGCGTAATCGTCGCCAAGCGATCCTCGCCGGCGACACGCCTATGAGCCAGCCGATCCCGCTCAAAGTAATCTTGTTCGGCTCGCCGGGACGTGCCGCCGGCCACTGTACGTATGCCGACGCGCCAGCAGACTTTTTATTGTGCTTCGATTGTCCCTATAACCGCGGGGCGAAAGGCACCGGCATTTTGTGCGGCCACCGTTTCGGCATTGATCCAACTTTGGTCGGCGGTCAGACGACACAATTTCAAGACGGGGACATTGTCGATTTGCCGTAGACGCGGAGTTGGTGCGCGATGTGAAGTTTGTCGTGCGGCTATGCTTGGCCGAGCGCTGCAATTACTGCGGCGTGGATGGCACCATTGCTGACGACGACGCCGCGATTATCTTGGAGCTTGGCCCCGGCAGCAAAGTCCAGTGGTTTGCCATACATGTCGGTGACGCGCCCACCGGCTTCCTCGACAATGATTGTTCCGGCAGCATGGTCCCAGATATTCTCGCGGTAGTCCGGCGTTTTGGGCGAGGTGAGCCGCAGATACAGGGCCGCCTCACCACGTGCCACCACGCCATACTTAGCCTGGCTATCCATGCGTACCGAGGGTTGGGTTATCCCCGCCGCCTGAGCAATGCGCTGTTGCAACTCCTGATTGCCGTGGCCCGACTCGACACTTTCCACAAAGCGTACATTGCTACCGCCGGTTGTAACATGCAGTGGCACGGCCGGACCACCGGCGAGAGGTAGCATCTCCGCTCCCGCGCCACGCACGGCGACGAACAGGGCTCCTGAGGCAGAATTAGACTGCTCAAGCTGGAGCGGCAGGGCAGGACAGGCTAGCACACCGACTTTGACTTCACCGTCGACGACGAGCGCCAGTGCGACGGCATACTGATCATTGCGCAGAAAGCCCTTGGTACCGTCGATCGGATCGAGCGTCCAGTAGCGGCGGGCGAGAGTTTTACCGCCAACATCGATCCAGTCGCAGACGGCCTGGGGCGTAGCAGTGGAATCCAGACGTTGGACATACTGGGCTACCTGCTCTAGCGTGGCGGCATTAGCCGGATCACGCAAAGTAGCAGCATCTTCCTCGGCTACGATGGCATCCTGTGGAAAGGCCTGCGCCAATGCGTGACAGACGAGGGCCTGGGCACCCCAGTCGGCAATCGTTACCGGACTGTTGTCGCCTTTTTGGACAAAGGTGCTGCCGACCATTTCGGCGCGTACGGCAGCACATAGTTCGGCTGCCTGCTTAACGGCTTCCATGGCTACCTGTTTTTCGCGTGTGTAGTTCATTAGGCGTAATTCCTTTTCAGGGGCAACGAAGACCAGAGGGTGCAGTTGCCTTGGCCATGATACACCAGAAGTGGAGCGGCGCTAGCAGGGTCGTAAGCGGTTTGGTAAGGTCGAAGGCATAGAATACAGTCCGAGGAGCATAGTACGATGCATTGGTACAGAAGCAATAGGTGGCTCGGGATCGTCGCACTGGTGGCTAGCGTGTGGGGGTCGCGCGTAGCTGTGGCGGGAGCTGCCGGCGGCGATTGGGCGGCCTACATGAATGGCAATTCGCGTAGTGGCTTTAATTCCGGTGAAACCATTATTACCTCGGCCTCGGCAAGCAACCTGAAATTGAAATGGACATCTGCCGCACCACAAGGCATTTCCGCTCAACCGCTGGTCGTTAACGGGTTGGTCTACGCGGGTGGCTGGGATGGATACGAGCGTGCGACTACTTTGACGGGTCAGGCGTCCTGGGCAACGTTCCTTGGCCAGACGACGAGTTGCGGTCCAGCAACCATTGGGGTAGTGAGCACCGGAACCGTAGCAACCGTGCCATTCAGGGGCAAGCCAACATCCGTGCTTTTTGTTGGTGGCGGGGATGCGCAATTCTACGCGCTCAATGCCCGCTCGGGTAAAATACTGTGGCACACCCGGCTTGGATCATCGCCCGACAATTTCGTCTGGAGCTCACCGGCAGTCTATAATGGGAGCGTTTATATTGGTCTGGCCTCGTTCGGGGACTGCCCTGTGACGCAGGGTAAAGTGCTTAAGCTTGATGCACTCAGCGGGACGATCCAAAGCAGCTTCGATGTTGTGCCACCGGCGCCGGGCTGTAGTGGCGGTGGAGGCGTTTGGGGTTCGCCGACTATTGATGTGGCAGACGGCGTGCTGTATGTTGCCACGGGAACGCCGAGTGGCTGTAGCGGTGCCGATTATTCGGGCTCGGTGGTCGAATTGCGGTTGTCAGATATGGCCGCGCTCGGTTCATGGCAGGTTGCGCCAGCCGATCGGGTGGACGATGGCGACTTTGGCTCGGCTCCGACACTCTTTAGCGCGAAGGTGGGCTCGACGGTCCGCCGGATGGTGGCCATCGTTAACAAGAACGGTACCTATTATGCCTTCGGACGCAACCAACTCAATGCGGGGCCCGTATGGCAAACGAAGATCGACGTGGGGGGTGCTAATCCGCAGGGCGGCATGGGTTCCATCGTGCCAAGTGCCTGGGATGGGCAGGCGCTCTACGTCGCAGGTGGGAACACGACGATCAATGGCGTGAGCTGCCAAGGAAGCTTGCGGTCGCTCCAGCCAGGGAACGGTAGTGCTAGCTGGGAAACGTGCTTCACAGACGGACCGGTCCTTGGGTCGGTAACCGCAGCGCCGGGGATCGCAGTCGTCGGCGAAGGCAACTACCTGGTCGTGATCGATACGACCTCGGGCAGTATTCTCTTCAAATACTTTATCGATAATGTGGGCTACGGACAGCTTTACGGTCCCGCCACGATTGCGCACGGTGTGCTGTATCAAGGTAGCATGGCAGGTGTGCTGTATGCGTTTGGATTGTAAGGTGCCGCTAGGCGGCGGGCATGAGCAAGCCCGGCCCCTACAGGGACGGTACCCCGATTGCCGACATAGTACTGACCGACGGCTATCGCCCATAGCGCCACTTCAAATAATGCTGTCCCACATTGCCCATCTCGACTTGAAAGCCGGGTGGATTGGAGGGGGTATACGTCAAGACGCGGCGTTCGAAGGCTTGCATTAAGACGTCGTGCGGCATGCCAGCCACCTGTACGCGTGCCCAGTATGGTTCGCTAATCGGTAGGCCGAGCGCGAAGCTGGCGTCAAGGAGTTGGCCGTCGACGTAGCCGTGGTCGTAGATCAGGCCCTGCTGTGTGAAGAAGGTCTGGAAGAGCTGCGGCACATTATGGCCGAGTGTTGAGGCGTAGCTGCCGATAGTGACATTGTAGCCGGCGAGGCTGGCGTTGTCGTTCACGGTGCCATCGCGCTGGAGCACGGCAGTTACCGGTTGTCCGACACGGTTGGGCGCGGGATCGTGGTTGAGCGGATAAGCGACGCTGCGAAAGGAGGCGTACGTTGGCGCGGTGGGGTTGGAATCGGCCGGATCGCCAGCGACAGCTTGGGCGGCGGGTGTTGCTGTGACAAAGGCAGTATCGCCGACCTGGATGCGTCCAGAAATCATTTCCACGACCAGGAGGCCATTCGTGACCTGGCCGGTGGTTGGGTTGTTGATTTCCATGCGGCTTTTATCAAAGTACTGGACCATGCGCGTGCCACCGGGACTGTCACGATAGGGTTCGGAATGGGCCGCCGTGATCGGCTGCGGACCCCACAGCCAGGAGCGGGGCTGCGTGAGCATATTTGCGGCAATGGGCTGGTCGGTGCGGGCCCAAACCTGTTGAAAGCCTGGTGCAGCGAAGTGACCATCGTAGGGTGATGGCACATCAGCCGGGGGCGGCACGGGCGCAGGCGCTGTTGCCGGTACATGGTGGACGTAGATCGGCGCGGGTCCAACATTCAGGCTCAGCAGGCCATTTTGAGCTGTGACCGTATGTGTTGCACCATCACGATCCGTGATAGTGGCGGTGGTCGAGGCTGAAGGAAGCTGTACTGTGTTGCCGGCAGGTGACCACACGACATCGACAATGCCATTGCCACCTGATCCACTGAAGCGGCTGTCGTAGACTTCTGAGCCCTGGAAGGCTGTGAGATCGTCTACATAGATCGTGCCCGTGCCGGTAGCGGTGTCGGGGTGCGGCGCGACCACGAGGGCCTTGATGTGTACAGCACCATCCAGTTGCCCGTTGCCCCCCTTGGTAATGCGGTTGCCTTCCTCGACCGGACCGGTAATCGAGGTTTGGAGAAACTGCCAACCCGGCTGCCCGATGAAGCCCAAGCGGTACTGCAAGGTTTCGTTTTCGGCGTCGGTTAGTTGGAGCTGCAGGATATGACTTGAGCCATCGCCATAGACCCATAGACCGACCCGTGTGGTATTGGCCGGGAGGGGCGTGGGCGTAGAACGCTCGAAGGCGACGTAATCGTTGGTGGGGGTGGCAAATTGATAGGTGATTGCACCGGAGGCTGCACCGCTATGAACCTGGGCGGTGCGCGGCGTGATCGGTGGCTTGCCTGGAGGAAAAGGGGCACCCCAACCGCTGGCATCCTCGAATGGGAGCACAATCTGGTGGGGCATCAGATCCTGGTCACCCAATGGCGTCGCGGTCCCCAATTGCTCGCTCAGAACACGCAGAGCCGTGGCGGCCGGCTTGGGCTGACTGTAATCGGTAGCGCCCGCTGCACCACGCAACAGCCCATAACAGGGCTGATCCTGGTCTTTCAAGTTATACCAGAGGACGTGTTCGGCACCGGCCGCGCGGAGCATGACAGCACCCCGGACCAGATTATTGGCCTGTCCCTGTTCGTCGGTCCGACCAACCGGATCGCGTTCGCAGGGGCCGGTGCCCCAGCCAAACTCGGTCGCCCAAATGGGTTTGGGGCCATAGCGTGCAGCGAGGGTTTGCACAGTTGTAATGCCGGCGGCTCCAATTTGGGCATCTTCGGGCGTCGATGGATCAACATAGGGATGCACGGAGATGGCATCAAAAGCATTCCAGGCACCACTGGTGCCGAGGGCGTTGAGCCAAGTGGGATCGAAGGGCGTGACACCACCGCTTAAGAGGGTGACATGCGGATCGACGGCGCGAATAGCGGCGGAAGCTTTGATCAGGAGCTGGGCATAGGCCGCAGGATTGGGGGCCGGCTGCCAGTGCACAGGGTGCTCGGGCTCGTTCCAGATCTCCCAGGCGTCAACCACACCTTGATAGCGGCTCGCTACCGCCTTGGCGAAGGCGGCGTATTTATCAGGGTCGGGGCCGTAAAAGGAGACTGCGCTGGGCGCAATGCCAGGCTCATTGGTTGCCCAACCGACAGCGGGGCCGATCACCCCAATAATATGCAGGCCGTTTTGGCGGTGCAAGCCGAAGACGCGGTCATACCATGACCAGTCCCACCGACCGGGGGTCGGCTCAATGCGGTGCCACTGGACGTCTTCACGCACCCAGCCAACTCCCAGATTCTTCACCGTCGTGGCCGGTTGGTCGAGCGTCTCGAAGCGGGGATAGCGCGATGCGAGGTGGCTATTGATGCCGAAGGCGGAGGTGTTGAGTGCTGGGCTTGGCGCTGCGTGCGTTCGCGGGAAAGGCAGCAGGGCAACGATTGCGATAATAATGAGGCTGACAACCCGTTTCATAAGATCTTCTCCAAAAGGGCTTGCGCTTTACCGCCAGGATTATAGGGCCGTGCTGGCCTTGCGCAATAGCTCAATGTGTCTATTTTTGGCGTAGTACAAAGAGGGAACAGCCGAGCACGTAAGGCAAGGTCTGTGATAAAGGCCGAGGCCGTTTGTTACCGGTAGATATCGCGTCGATGCCCAAAAGCAGTAACAGTTACTACAAGCATCCTATCCTGAATCTCATAGACAACGCGATAATCTCCAACACGAATACGCCAAGCCTCTTGGCCTGCAAGCTTGATGCAGCCGGCTGGCCGAGGGTTATCGGCCAAAGCATAGATCGCGTTATAGACTCTATGTGCATCGGATGGCTGTAAACGGTCTATAGATTGCTGTGCCCGCCGCATGATGACGATCCTATAGGCCACGGATATGCTAACTTGCCTGCTGGATCGCTACCCCATGGCGGCGGTCATATTCTGCGACGGCCTGATCGAGAGGCAGTACTTCTTCTCCGGCAGCAAGGGCCTGCTTCGCTTCAAGGTACGCTTTGATATCAGCGAGCTCCTCGGCTGCGTCCACGAGGT
>JBBRHB010000152.1:0-9536 GCA_038223355.1 Chloroflexales bacterium | reverse complement strand
GACAGCCGTCATGCTAGACCTACTAGCGCCTGACGCAAGTTGTTGATCGCCGTCGCCACACCATCTTTATGGCCAAAGACGGCCGAGCCTGCCACAAGGGAGGTTGCTCCAGCAGCAACGACGTCGCGGATCGTATCGACGCCAACGCCACCATCAACCTGCAACTCGGCCTGCGACCCGTGTGCATCTAACAGCGCCCGCGCGCGGCGTAATTTGTCGAGGCTGTGCGGAATAAAATGTTGGCCACCGAAGCCTGGATTAACCGACATGATGAGCAAGAGATCCAGGTCGTCAATGATTTCTTCGACAGCACTTAATGGAGTCGCGGGCGTGAGGGCTACACCCGCCCGTATGCCATGATCTTTGATCTGGTGAACCACGCTATGGAGGTGCAAGCAGGCCTCGACATGGACAGTGATCTGGCCCGCGCCCGCTTTGACAAACTCATCAACGTAGCGCTCGGGCTCCAGGATCATTAGGTGGCAGTCGAGCAGCCGGGTGGTATGCGGACGCAGCGCGGCGACGACCAGCGGCCCAAACGATATGTTGGGCACGAAACGACCATCCATAATATCGGCCTGGAACCAATCCGCACCGGCAGCATCAGCCGCGCGGACCTCATTGCCAAGCTGGGCAAAGTCGGCGGCAAGAATTGAGGGGACCAACAACACGTCACGGTCCCGGTAGGTGATCAGTGGCATGGATGCTCCTTGTGGACGAGGACGACCATCGTCCACGCACAGCATCACTATATCATGTGCCCCAGGCGAACAACGCAAGCTGCGGCGTGATGAACACCTGAATCATCGCGGCCACGAAGAACAGTGGCAGGAGCACCAACAACCAGACTTTCAGGAAGTTGGCAAGCGCCCACAGCACATTCTGGCCGATCGAAAAGCCTTTCGGCGTATAGAGCAGGGCAGCTCCGATGCGCAGCCCCAGCGCCGCCGATAGCATGAGTGTCGGCAATTTAAGCATACTATGCGGCACAATATAGCCCAGCACAAAGGGCCAAAAGCTGCCGTGGTGCACGAGCGACCAGCCCACACCGTAGCCAATTTGCGCGAAGGAAACCAGCGGTGTCAGATACGCAAAAACACCGAAGGAAAAGGGCGCGGTCAAGTTCACCAGCATACTAACGTAGCTATCGCCCATAAATGCCTGCCGCACGGCTTGCCAGCTTGGTGCATCGGGATGACCAACCTGCAGCAGGATAGCATCGAAGGGATGAATCGTCCGCGTACCCCATAAGCTGAAGCCGACAAAGAGCGCCGCCACTGAGCCAGCGGCGACGACAAAAAGTGGCTGCCGGTAGTCCCATAGCAGAACGGGCAACTCGCGGCGATAAAACCGCCCGAGCGAAAAAGACTCCGTATAGTGCTCGGGGGTCACGCCGGCCGGATGATAGGCTCGAAAAAAGCGTTTGAAGCTCCAGCCGATCTTGCGAAAACTAAAGCCGGCGTGTTCCCGCGACAAAATATCTTCGCGGTTGAAGGCGGACATACCCGCGCGAATCAACATGCACGCCACCACGGTCAGGCCCAACAAAATACAGGCGAGTGTACGCTGGTTGCCTGCAATGACCAGCAATGCTTCGATCTGCACCATGCTGGCCATTGGCACCAGAATCAGTGAGGCAAGCAAGTTAGCGGCGCGCGTGGTCGTCGTATGCGATGAAACAATCACGGCTCCGGCAACCATCACGACCGCCTTACACATAACCAGCGCCACCATCTCGACCATCAACCAAGGCGTCAGCCCTTGAATGACCTTAGCCGGTGCATTAAACATAATCAGGACTGTAAAGGTCAACATGGCCAGCACCGACGACAACATCGGGGACATAACCGCCGCAATTAATTTTCCTAGGTAGAGCTCGTGGTCGCTCATTGGCATGGCGAGGAGCGACTCGAGCGTGTTACGCTCTTTTTCGCCGACAAAGCTTTCTAGCGCGCCAATCAGCGAAAAAGAGGCCGGTAAAAAGCCGCATAACAATACCCCAAATGGGATCAGGTGAATGATCGTCGAGTTTTCGTTGAGGTAGCTCAGCAGAAACATGAGCGCCGTCTGCAACAACAAAGGCACGACAAAAGTTAGAATCAGTACCGGCAACATCAGCCGCCAGTCTGTTACGGTGTCACGCATTTCACGCCGGGCGACGGCAATAATCGAAGAAGAAGTCATTATTTTCCTATGCGGCTTGGGGCATGCGTTCAGCTTCGGCAGCATCAACGATGCGTAGGTAGACCGCTTCCAACGATTGCGGCACAGAACTCAGTGCGATGACCGGCAGGCCAGCGCTACATAGTCGCTCAAGGATCAGTGGATTAACGGCCTCCGCCTGGGGCGTACGATACCGCAGCAGTGCACCATCCACCTGCTCCACGGTCACGAGACCAGCGAGCAGTTGCGCAACACCTGTACCTGCCTCTACCATATGGAGCTCCCATAAGGGGTCACCCAGCAACTCGGCCTTTAGTTGAACTTCACTACCTTGAGCAACGATTTGACCGTCACGTACCACTGCAATCCGGTCGGCCAGCACTTCAGCTTCGGCCAGATTATGGGTACAGAGCACGATGGCGCGACTAGCCGAGCGCAGTTCGTTGATCGCATCGCGCACCGTGCGGGCACTTTGCGGGTCCATCGCCGTCGTCGGCTCATCCAAAAACAACACCGGCGGGTCGTGCAGCATGGCGCGGATCAAGGCCATCTTTTGCTTCATGCCTTTGGAATAACCATCAATCTTGCGCTCACGAGCTTCCCATAAGCCGAACTGCTTGAGCAATTGCTCGGCCCGCCGACGACCATCCACCAGCGGCATGTGGAGCAGTTTGGCGAAGAACAGGAGATAATCCAAACCATTCATGCGCGGGTATAAACCCGGATACTCGGTCAACAGGCCAATATGTGCGCGTACCTGCTGCGGGTCGGCTACAACATCAAAGCCCGCCACCCGTGCACTCCCGCGACTCGGCTGTAAAATGGCGCTCAGCATCCGAACCGTGGTCGTTTTGCCGGCACCGTTAGGGCCGAGGAGCGCCAAGACCTCGCCGGCTGCAACGTGGAGCGACACACCACGCACGGCATGAAAATCACCGAAAAACTTATGAAGGTCCATTGCTTCGATCATGACGATGGCTTCTCCGGCTACAGCAGATTGGCAGATCGCAGCCTTAATGGAGGGATCACCCGTGTTGCATCATAGCCGTTTTGCAATGGTGGGGGAAGTGCCGAAGGTCCGACAAACACGTCGCCGGATGGACCGTCCTTACCCGCCAGAGGCGGGGAGGCGCTACCAGAAGCTGAGTTGCTCGACGAGCGGCTTGCGACGGAGGCGACCTGCCACCGTTTCACTCGGCTCGCCCAGAAACCTGCCATCAAGCGTGACAAAGTGGCGCGCCTTGTTGGTGACGACGCCGATTTTTTGAAGATGGCTCAGTTCGCGAAAGTGGAGCGTTCGGCGCATGGCCAGGATCCGCTCAAGACTGATCGGGCCAATGCCCGGCACGCGCAGCAACTGCTCGCGCTCGGCCGTATTGATTTCAAGGGGAAATTGCTCAGGGTGGGCGAGCGCCCAGGCAAACTTTGGGTCAATATGCAGCGGCAGGTTATCATCCTGATCGAAGGGCAGCTCTGCCGCCTTGAAGCCATAGTGACGCAGCAACCAATCGGCCTCCTGCAGCCGTTGCTGGCGCACCAGTGGCGTCGGATCCGCGCCGGCCATGGGGGTATTCGGCTGTGGTCGAAAGGCATTGAAGTACACGCGGCGGAGATCGAACTCCTGATACAGTCGGGTGGTTGCCGTAAAGATTTCGCGGTCCGACTCGCCCGCCGCACCTACGACCAGTTGGGTCGCCTGCCCCGACGGCAGCAGGCCACCTGCCTGCGCATCTCGCACATACGCCATCGGCTCCATGATGCTGCGCCAGCTACGCTCAGGCGCGATGCGTTTGAGCCGCTCGCCATTGGGTGCTTCGAGGTTCACCGATAGCCGGTCGGCTAACGTAGCAGCCCGCTCGATCTCATCGGGACGCGTGCCGGGCAGCAGCTTGAGATGCACATACCCGGCATAGTTATAGCGTACCCGCAGCAACTCGACGGTATCCAGCATCTGGGCAGTCGCCGGTCGCAGCCCACCATTAACCGCCGACGAAAGAAACAAGCCCTGGACCGCACCGGCGGCCTGCCGCGCCATAAACAGGTCGGCCATCTCCTGCGGCGTCAGCGTCGCGCGCGGAATATCGTTGGAGCGTCGCAGCGGGCAATACGGGCAGTCCCACTCACAACTATTGGATTGCAACACGCGAAACAGCTGCATGGTGCGACCATCGGGCGTGGTCGTGGGAGTTATACCCGGGGCCGGCCAAGCTTGCCCTTTTTTTCGGCGCGGCGTGAAGCTATCACAGGACTCGAAGCGCGCGTCGTCGCCCAGCAATTGCAGTTTTTCTTCAGGAGTCACAAGCCTCCCGGTGACCTTGACCTACGACGGCAGATCAAGGTCGCTCAGACGTACCGTCTTGCGCGAGCCGAAGCGAATCGTCTTCTGGCCCTCGGACGAAAGCTCGCCTTTTTGCTCCAGATTTGTGACTTCCTTCTGCACCGTTTGCGCCAGTTCGGTCTCGCCGGTATTCAGCAGACGTGTGACGGCGTTCTGGAGCTTTTGGGTCGCACCCTGCACATTGCCGCCATCCAAATCCTCCAGCGCCCGCGTTTGCAGCTTAAAGGCACTGATCTTCTCAACGATATTCATGACCTGCGGATTGACCTGTTTCGTCAACACCGGGTCAGGCGTAATCTGGAGAATCAGGTCAACCTTTTCTTTTGCGGCCCGGACTCCCAGCCGTGGCACGTCATAATCGACCTCGATCTGGCCAATGCGATATTGGCCGGCCGGTTTGGGATCGACCATCAACTCCACCAGCAAGACCCGGCGACTATCTTTTTCAAGCTGCTCGAGCGGCATAACAACGGCCCGATCCGCCAGTGGCTTGTAGCCCAGGTTTTTGATCAGCGGCACGACCTGCCACACGGCACGAGCCTGGACGCCGCTCACCAGCCGTAGCGTGGCGGCAGCATTTTCAAAGATCGCGCCCTGGGCCTGTTGTACCACGGCCTGGAAGTTATCTTCGATCTGCTCGGGACGCTGCAGGTGTTCGACCTCGCCGCTCGAACGCGTCGCGATGCCGGTCAAAAGTTGATCGTTCCATTCGGTGCCAATGCCAAAAGCGGTAATCGGCACCCGGCGGCGACCCGCTTCGTCGGACAGTGCCAGGCAATCGTTTTCGTCCTTGTCGGTCTCGCCGTCCGTAAGGAGTACCAGCCGTTGCACGGCGTTCTGCGGGCCTCGCGCCAGCTCTTGCAGTCCAGCCTGCATGGCACGTGCGATCTTGGTGCCACCTTCGTCTCGAATACCCGCCACTAGCCGCTTCATGCTGTCGCGATTAGCCGCCGGCTGGGTAGGGACCATCACTGCCGTCTCGTGATTAAAGATCACAATCGAGACATTGTCGCCGTCGGTCAACCGGTCAAGTGCCAAATTAACCGCCGTTTTCATACGATTAAGTTTGTTGCCGCGCATCGAGCCCGAATGATCCAGCACAAAGGCGACGTTGACCGGCATTTGCACGCTAGCGGCCGTCGCGGTTGGAATGACCTCGACCAGGACATAGGCCAGCTGGGGTGTCTGGCCAACCGGAAAATAGGGTCGCGCCAGCGTTTGCCGTAGTTGAAGTTCACCAGCCATGATTCACTCCTTAAGAAGCAGGCTCAGCGATGGTCAAGAGCCGCAAGGTTTTGGTCAGCTCACCATTCGTAATGACCGTATCGCCAATACACGAGACCATCGTTACCCGCTCACTGCCGATTGGCAAAATATACAGAACATCACTCGGTCGCACCTCGATCTGTCTCGTTACGCGATACTGGCGCACTTTGCCGTCGGCCGTCGTCACCATCACCGTGGCACCGACAGCCAACTCTTTCATCCGCGCAAAGGGCGCCGCGATATTCGGTGAGTCCAGCCAGCGTAACACATGGCCCCAAAAGACGATATTGTCCCCCTGACCTGGCGTGGCACTAAGGTTATACCAGCCGACAAGGTGTTTGGGGACGATGGGGACCCGCTTATCATCCAGACCGACCGAGATAGGAGCCGCATCCAGCCCAATTGCCGGGATTTGCAGCCGCACAGGTGCTGCGGTGGGCAGGGGTGTTGGTATGACTGTCGGTGAGGGTTGAACGGTGGCCGTCGGGGTGGCGGACGGGAGCATGGTCGGTGTAGGCGGCACAACAGTCGGAGTCGGTGTGGAGGGGCGAATCGTTGATGTTGGGGACGCTACGGGCGCGACTGTGGGTGTCATAGCGACAATTGACGGCGCAGCACGCCCCGCCTGCAAGCTCTGTCCAGACGAGCCACAGGCCACAAGAAAGAGCAGTAAACCAAGCCAGCAGCTTCGACGGATCATCATAGCAACTATAACCTAATAACAATATTAACGGCTGTTACCAGCCGTTCTGCAGCATTGTACCATCATGGCTGCCGGGAACTCGATGCGCCATCCTCGTCCTCGGGCTTGGGCTTGGGCGGATTGAGGATGGTTTGAACGGTCGTCCACAACGGGCTTTGCTGCATACGCACCTGATCAAAGCGCCCCCGATAGGCTTCTTCGGCCAGCGAACGATGGAGCGCGGCGAGCCGGTCACGACCTTGTGTCGCATCACGAAAGGCATGGTGTTTGAAGAGCAATGACAGCTCGTTAGACGGGCTGATATGACGATGATAGATTCGATGTGGGACCCGTACATCCATGCCCAGAATATCAACGCGACGCAAAATCTCCTCATCGATCTTACGCCGGTATTCCAAGCTGGGGTACAGCTTACTACCATACAGATCACGGTAGTAAGACGAAGGAATACGCGCAATCTGGCCCAGCATCGCATCAATCCGCTCTTTATGGCGTTCGTTAGGCCAGCCCAGATGCTCCCAGACGACAAAATCCGCTCCGGTATCCGAGATACGATTCAGGGTGCGGGCCAGATGGCTCGTCTGGTCGGTGACATAAGGCACGATTGGCAGCATCGCAAAGCCAACTGGAATGCCTCCACGCTTAAGTTGGCGGGCCGCTTCCAGCCGCAAGGCCGGTGGCGGAGCATGATGTTCGAGCTTTTCACTCAAGCTCTGGTCGGTCGTTAGCAGTGTGAAAATCACGACGACCATTGCCCGCTCATGCAACCGTTGCAGGGTTGGCAGGTCTTCAACGACCAACGGACTTTTTGTGAGAATTACCGTAGGCTGGCCATACTCGGCCAGTTGCGTCAGGGCATCACGTGTCACGCGGTAGGTGCGCTCGGCCGGTTGGTAGGCATCGGTCAACAGCAGTCCCACTACATCGCCGGCGTCAATATCCGCGATCTCGTCAGCCAAGCGCGCGGGCACATCGATCAGCGCGCGGGTCGTTTCGCCCAGTGGCCGCGTCATGGTCGCCTGTAGATCGCAATAGGGACAGGCGAACTCGCAGCCGCCATACGTTGCTAGCAGGTAGTTAGAAAGAAACAGCTCATTCGCCAATGACCGCCGGGCACTAAGCGCCGCGCCAGGCAGGCGTTCTTCGAGATAGGTCGTCATATAATCATACGGGCAGTGACGGCATTCGCCGCTCCTTAAGGGAACTTTCAATTGGGTTGGTACGTCTATATACTACGCTTAATTCATTTTACCAAAGGAGATGAGAAATGCGGAATAGCCTACTTACCTTGTTGCTGCTTCTACTAGTCGCCTGTGGCGCCTCACCGACGGCATCGGGCAACTCGACCGGCGCAAGCCCGAGCGAGACGGCCACAACTGCAGCCGCCCCTTCGTCTGCCACGGCGGGTGATCTGCCGCAACCAGGAACGGTTGAAGCGCTGGTGGCGCAACAGATTGGCACGCAGTTACAGATTAAAAGCGACCAACTACGGCTCGTATCAAAAGCAGAGAAAGATTGGCCGGATGGCTCCTTGGGTTGTCCTAAGATGGGCGTGATGTATATCCAGATGGTGATCCCTGGCTTGCTGTTACACTATACAGATGGCACCAAGCAGTACGAGGTTCACACCGACAAGAATGGCAGCCGCGCCGTCGTCTGTCAGGACGGTCATCCGCTGATCACCAAGTAGCACAAGGAAGTTCCATGATCTTTCAGACCCCGCCCCTGACAGTGATCGATCAGCCCGCCGACAACATGCATTGCGGCGGGCTGCGCTTGCCGCCTCAATTCATTATTGTCCATTCCACCCAGGGCACAAATTCGGTGAGCTGGCTATCAACCGATAGCCCACTTTCTAATCCCGTTTCTGTGCATCGTTTGATCGGCAAGGATGGTACGATTTGGAAGATTGTCCCGGACGAGGTACAGGCCTATCATGCAGGTTATGGCGTCATCGGGTCGGTCGGGCCGGGCGAAGCCATTAACTTTAATGCCGTCTCGCTTGGTGTTGAGCTCGAAAACCTCAACGACGGCATTGATCCGTACCCGCCCACGCAGCTCGCCAGTTGTGCCGCGCAGATCGTGGAGTGGTGGGGGAAATATGGCTTTTTGCCGGTGATGAGCCACGCCGCCATCGATTGGCGCAAGAGCGATCCCTTTGGTCTTGATTGGCAGGCATTATGGGCAACTATCTGGAGCAACCTGCAGAGCAAGCATTAATTGGCGTGAGCCGTCAACGACAAGGCGTACGTCTCCATCCGCTGTTTCAGCTTGAGATTTAATGCGTCCAGCCACGCAGGATAGACCTGATCAGCGGGGAGGTCCAGCGCACGAGCAAGCCTAGCGTAAACCATAAGCTGTGACATTCTTAAGAACAGCGGTATCTTGAATAGCAGTTCCCCGTCGATTGGACAGTGCAAGGCATACCCATCAGCGAACGCCCGAAATGATGCCGTACCGAGGTCAACGTCATTTGTGAAGAGATCCCGTAGCGCGAACGCAATATCGGCCACATACCAGTAATGGGCACAGTCGTCGAAGTCCAGCATTGCGATGGTGTCATCGCGCCAGACCAAGTTATCAAGCTCGAAATCGTAGTGAATCAAGCCATAGGTGTCACTGTTCATAGGCAGGCTGGCCAAGGCAGATGTGAGTTGATCTAGCTCATGACGTACCGCCAAATCGTCCTCGGCTATGTGCGCCCCAGCCCACTCCAACTGATCCCGCCACGTGCCCCGTGCAGCTAATCCGGGGCCTGTATACTGCTTGAGTGCTGCGTGTAGCTGCCCCAAAGCCGCACCCCAAACCCGAAACTGCGCGTCATCAAGCTCTTCGATATCTAGTTGGCTGCCTTCGAGGCTGCGAAACACAACGGCATGGAACACCCCGTGAGCGGTGACGGCGGTTTCCTCAATGTTCCCGCTCTTGGAACGCTCCGGTATGGCGACATCCAATCCTGCACGGGCCAGCCAGTTAATTATATCGATCTCCGCTGCAATAGTCTCTCGCGTCCGCTCCCCACTATCTGCGAAGCGCAGGAAATACGTCTGCTCATCTTTGCGGAAG
>JBBRHB010000151.1:0-9548 GCA_038223355.1 Chloroflexales bacterium | reverse complement strand
CCCGGCGTACCGGCGCTGCGCTCGGCCAGGAAGACCTGTGAGGGGTTCGGCACCTCTTCGAGCCCGTGTTGTGTCATGGAAAACACGCCCACCTCGTCGGTCGAGCCGAAGCGATTTTTGACGCCGCGCAACATCCGGTACTGGTGGAAGCGGTCACCTTCCAGGTACAACACAACGTCCACGATATGTTCGAGCACGCGTGGACCGGCGATGGTCCCTTCTTTGGTCACATGACCGACCAGAAAGATCGGGGTCCCGGTATCCTTCGCGACCCGGAGTAGTCGTAGGGCAACCTCCCGCACCTGCGAGACGCTACCGGCCGCCGAAGAAACGTCTTCGACATAGACGGTTTGCACCGAGTCAACGATGACTAAGCCCGGCTTGAGATCATTGATGGCATTAACAATCGTATCCAGATTCGTTTCGGAGTAGACCAGCAGCCGTTCGTGGAGCAGTCCCAGCCGTTCGACCCGCATTTTAAGCTGCTGCGTCGACTCTTCGGCAGAGACATACAGCACAGGAGCGGTGTCATGGGCAAACTGAGCGCCTACCTGACTTAAAAGCGTGGTTTTGCCGATTCCCGGATCTCCGCCGATCAGCACCAGTGATCCTGGTACCAAGCCGCCGCCCAGCACACGAGTGAACTCCTCGCCCTGGACGGGCAAGCGCTCAAAGCCTTCGACGGCGACCTCGGTGATCGGGAGCGGTCGTACACCGGCTGCAACCGAGCGGCTTTTGCTAGCAGGAACAGCGGGTGCGACCGTTTGCTCGACAAACGAGTCCCAGGCCCCGCAGTCGGGGCACTTGCCCACCCAGCGAGCTTGTTGGTTGCCGCATTGCTGGCAAACGAAAATGGTACGCGCTTTAGCCATTAGATTGGTTCAATTCTAACACGTAGCCGCCTGACAAGCGTCAGGCGGCTACGTTATAAACCGGTTATGGAGCGCTACGCAATCGCTGGCTCGGCCTCGGGCTCGATTTGCTCGATGCTTTCGATCTCTCGTTGCGAACGTAGTCGGAGCAGATCGGTTTCAACGTCCACCATCACTTTGTCACCCGGCTCGAAGCGACCGTCGAGTAGCCCTTCGGCTAACGGGTCTTCGATCAGGTTGGTAATGATGCGGCGCAATGGCCGTGCACCGAAGGTTGGGTCGTAGCCACGCTTGCCGATCAACGCCACTGCCTCGGGCGTTACATCCATCACAATGCCTTTCTCGGCCAGCTGTTTGCCAACCCGCTCGAGCTCCAGCGTCGCGATGTTGTTGATCTCCTGATCCGTCAGTGGGTGGAAGATGATTGTGCCGTCGAGCCGGTTCAAGAACTCGGGCCGAAACGTTTCCTTGAGCGCATCATTGACCTTTTTACGGGTATCTTCCTCGTCAATACCGCGCTTGCCGCCAAAGCCGATGCGCGAACCTTGACGAATATGCTCCGTACCGATGTTGGAGGTCATAATGATGATCGAGTTGCGGAAATCAACCCGGCGGCCCTTGCCATCGGTCAGGTTGCCGTCTTCCAGCACTTGCAGTAGTAGGTTGAAAGCGTCGGGATGGGCTTTTTCGATCTCGTCGAACAGCACCACTGAATACGGCTTGCGGCGAATAGCATCGGTCAATTGGCCGCCTTCGCCATAGCCGACATAGCCGGGCGGCGACCCGACCAAGCGCGAGGTCGTGTGGCGCTCTTGGAATTCTGACATATCGATCTTGATCATCGCCTCGTCAGAGCCGAACATAAACTCGGCTAGCGCCTTGGCCAGCCAGGTCTTGCCAACGCCGGTCGGTCCCAGGAAGATGAACGAGCCGATCGGGCGTTTCGGGTCTTTCAGGCCGGCCCGTGCCCGCCGCACGGCCTTCGAGATGGTGGTAACTGCCTCGTCCTGGCCGATGACCCGCTTGTGCAGGACCTCTTCCATATGGCGTAGCCGTTCGGTCTCGTTGCCCGTTAGATTCGACACCGGCACGCCCGTCCACATCTGTACGACCTCGGCAATATCTTCCTCGGTCACATATGGTCGGTCGTAGGCCGAGCCATCACCCTTGACCTCCTCAGTCTCGATCTTCTTAATGCGCTCCAGCATGCGCTCTTCGCGCTCCTGGAGATCATGCGCTACATCCGCTTGCTGATCTTGTAATGCCGCATCGCGCTCTTTACGAATCGCCTCTAGGCCACGCAGGGCATCGCGCAGCGAGGGCGGGGTGGCTGAGCGGTACATCCGGACGCGGCTAGCGGCCTCATCGATTAGGTCAATGGCCTTGTCAGGCAAGAAGCGGTCGGGCACATAGCGTGCCGAAAGGTTGGCGGCCGCCTTGATTGCTTCGTCGGAAATCTGTAACTGGTGAAAATCTTCATAACGGCTCTTGATGCCGCGTAGGATTTCGATGGTATCCTCGATGGTCGGCTCGTCAATGTTGACCGGCTGGAAACGACGTTCCAGGGCCGCATCCCGCTCGATATACTTGCGGTACTCGTCCATTGTCGTCGCACCAATGGTTTGTAATTCACCACGCGCCAGCGCCGGCTTAAGGATATTGGCCGCATCAAGCGTGCCTTCCGCGCCGCCTGCGCCGATCAATGTATGGAACTCATCGATGAATAGGATACAGCGGGCTTCTTTGATCTCATCGATCACGCGCTTGAGTCGCTCTTCGAACTGCCCGCGGTATTTCGTTCCCGCCACGAGTGAGCCCATATCGAGGGTGACAACGCGCTTGCCCTTGATCGAATCGGGTACATCACCGGCCACGACGCGCTGTGCCAGTCCTTCAGCGATAGCAGTCTTGCCGACGCCGGGCTCACCGATCAAAGCCGGGTTGTTCTTGGTGCGCCGTGACAGAATCTGGATCACGCGCTCGATCTCTTTGTGGCGACCGATCACCGGATCGAGCTTGCCGGCCTCAGCCATATCGGTCAGGTCGGTCGACAGGGCATCAAGATAGGGTGTTTTGGATTGCTTGGGTGCGGCTGGGCGATCAGTAGGACCGGCAGTACCTTGCCGCAATACCCGATTCACCTGTGTGCGAATCTGTTCAAGCGACACACCCATAATTTCGAGGACGCCGGTTGCAACGCCTTCGCCGTTGCGGACGAGTCCAAGCAGGAGGTGTTCGGTACCGATATAATGGTGGTTAAGCTTGCGTGCTTCTTCCACCGCATATTCAATGACTTTTTTTGCCCGGGCCGTAAGTTCGGCTTCATCGCTGCGCTGGACGCCTTCGCCATGGCCAACGATAAATTCGACGGCATTACGAGCCTGCTGAAGCTTCACACCCAGATCGTCGAGCACTTTGCCCGCCACGCCTTCCTGATCACGGATCAGGCCGAGTAAAATATGTTCCGTGCCCACGTAGGGATGATTGAAGCTGCGGGCTTCTTCCTGGGCCAGGCTTAGCACCTGCTTTGCCCGCTTCGTAAATTTGTCGAGTAAGCCCATCATGTTCTCCCTTCAAGGGTTCCACTCTGCTGCGCTGCAAAATCAATGCCGCCCGCTGTGATCATTGTCCCCAGCAGCGAAGAGTGTACCTATATTATACAGTTTTTATACTGCGAGTGTAACTATCCGTTTGTCTGACGTTTAACTGAGGCGCAATGAACGGTCTCGCGGTTTGACGCCACGAATGGTGGGTGCTACCATCCTGCAGAAACTTGCGCATGGTGGAGAATAAAACGAATGCCTCGAACACCGCGCGGCCAACTTGACCGCACGCCGCAGCCGCTCGTTGACGATATCGTGGTGTTACCGGCTCCTTTGGAAGCCCAACTCGAAGCGTTGGAAGAAACGCTTGGCGATAACGTGTTGGAGCAACCATTGCCCGAGCTGCTCACCGAAGGCAACGCTGACCGCCGCATTGTTGTGACGGGCCTTGGCGTTGTGTCGCCGGTCGGCAACGATGTCCCGAGCTTCTGGGATAGCCTGTCACATGGTCGCTCGGGGCTGGCAACCTTTACCTTGATTCCGAATTACAAGGCCTATCCGGCGCACGTGGGAGCCGAGGTTAAAGGTTTTGAGCCGCGTGATTTCATGGACTTTAAAGAAGCCCGGCGCATTTCGCGTGCTTCCCAGTTCGCCGTTGCGGCTGCCCAACAGGCAGTGGCGGATGCCAAGCTAACGGTGGGAGCACAAGCCGATGAAATTGGCGTATTGTTTGGCTGTGGCACGACGTCGTTTCCCGATACCGAAGCGGCAATGCGCGTTCTGATGGAAAAAGGAGGCACCCGCATCAGTCCTTTTTTTATGACGGCTGCGTTGCCCAACATGCCGGCGTGTCAGGTAGCGATCACCCTGGGGCTGGGTGGCTACAACTCAACAATCTCGACGGCGTGTGCCGCTTCATCTCAAGCGATCGGCGAAGCCGCCGAAGTCTTACTGCGCGGCGATGCCGAAGTCATGTTGACCGGCGGGGTCGAAGCGCCCATTTGCGAATTGACCTTAGCTGCTTTCGGAGCGATGCGAGCACTATCGACTGCCTTCAACGACCACCCGGAGCAGGCCTCGCGGCCTTTTGATCGCGACCGTGATGGTTTTGTGCCCGGCGAAGGTGCTGCGGTGCTCGTGCTCGAAACGCTCGCTCATGCTCAGCGCCGTGGCGCTCCGATTTACGCCGAACTGCTCGGTTACGGCGCGACGTCGGATGCCTACCATGTGACATCGCCCGATCCGGTCGGTCGCGGTGCAGCGCGGGCTATAGGGCGCGCTTTGCAGCGGGCTCGCGTGTTACCGCAACAGATCGATTATATCAATGCCCATGCGACCTCGACACCGGCGGGCGATCTTTCGGAAACTCAGGCTATCAAAGCGGCGTTTGGCGAATATGCCAGCACCATTCCGATATCGTCAACCAAGTCGATGATGGGTCATCTAACCGGTGGTGCGGGCGCAGTCGAAGCCGTAGCCACTGTGCTGGCGCTCAAGCATGGCTTGATCCCGCCGACCATCAACTACGAGACACCCGATCCCGAGTGCGACCTTGACTGTGTCCCCAATGTCGCCCGTCCCGCACATCTCGAACTCGCAATGTCAAATTCGTTTGGTTTCGGTGGCCAAAACGCGACCTTGATTTTCCGTAAATGGCACCCCCGACTGTCGCCCGGTGAGCGAGCACTTGAATCAGGAATAGAAGGTTGGCTCGATGAACAATGATCTGCAACAACAACCCGACTCGAACGCCTGCTTTGTCTGTGGCAAAGGGAATATCAACGGTCTCCAGCTAACCTTTCATCAGGTCGATGAGCGGGTGGAGACCGAGTTCATCGCCACCGAGGCGCATCAGGGCTGGCCCGGCTTTGTCCATGGTGGGATCTTGTTTGCCGTGTTGGATGAAACGATTGGACGCGTCGGCTTTACGGTTGACGCCTACACCATGACCGGACGCATTGAAATCCGCTTCCGTACTCCCGCCCCGATCAACACGCCGATCCGCGTCGTTGGTTCGCTGGTGCGCGACCGTGGCCGCGCCCTGGAGCTGCAAGGCTTTGCCCAACTGCCCGACGGCACCATCGTCGCCGAAGCGAGCGGCCTGTATATGCGCGTCCCAGACGAGTTGCGGGCCTCGCTGGAGGAACAGATCGCGGCGGGGTTTTAGCCGCCTTACGGGACCCACTGCCGGTAAAACGCGACTAGGCGCTCCAAATACAGTTGGTTACCAGCGCCCTGAAACGAGTGGGGCTGACCCGGATACTCGAACCAGGTGACCTGTTTGCCGGCAACTTGGAGGCTAGCATACAAGTCTGCGGGCCATTTGCGGGGCACGGTTTCGTCGGCGGTACCCCAGTGGATTTGAATCGGCATATTGGCGTACTGCACGTAGGGCAGTGGTGACAGGCGCCGGTACAAGTCCGGCGCTTCGTCGGGCTTCACCGGAAACTCGATGGCGATGGTGTCGATCACGCCTGTGCGTGCGCCCGGTGGTTGACCTGCACGTGTGCGGGACCGCCCCGCGCGAAACTGGTAGTCCTCCGCAATCGTGAGCGACGCGGGGGAGTAAACCACAGCCGCCCCAATCTCATCACTGATTGTCATGACTTTGGCAGCAATCGCACCGCCGTTGCTATGACCCCATAGTCCGACCTTGCCTGGCTTCGCATAGGGCAGCCGTTGGGCGAGTGGGATAAGATTGAGCACGTCGAGCACGTGGCCGGCTCGAAACAGGTTAGGCGCCACATCCGAGCCGGCATGTGACCGTAGATCGGGCGACAGCGTCAGGAAGCCACGATTCGCCAGATAATCGGCGGCGAGCTTGGTGCCATTGCCGGTCTGATAAACGTCCAGCGGATAGTAGCCGTGGACCAGAAGCACTATCGGAAATGGGCCGTTTCCTTTGGGACGATTGAGCATGCCGGTCAGCCGTAGGCCATCGCCATGGTAGGCAAACAACTGGCGCGTAAAGTTCGGCGTCTCTTCCAACGTCCGCACGATCTCAATCGGGCCTTCGGTGCCAAACCCACCACGCGCTTGGCGTTCACGGAGCGCCGGTATTGTGAACTGCTCGTAGGCGGCAAAGGGATTGACCGTTGGCGTTGGCGAAGAGGGTGTGGACGTTGGCGAGATGGGCGTATTTGTTGGGCCTGGCGTGAACGTTGGTATAGGTGTGCGGGTCGAAGGGACCGGCGTTGAAGCCTCCTGGCTCGGTACCCCGCTCATAACAGGTAAAGGGACAATGCTTGCAGCCGGTGCTTCCGCAACGCTCGTGATGCTTGGTGCAAGCTGGGCAGGTAGTGAGGTGTTTTGTGCGCAAGCCACAAGGATCAGCATACACAGCCAAAAATATCCAATCCTCCGCATGCTGAAGATTGTACCCTTATTTGGTCTCCGGTTCGCTCGCCAGCTGCACAGCGCGGTAGACCTCCCAAAGCGATACGTGCTGTTGTTCGGCGACTTGGCGGCACGCTTCGTATTCCGGTGCGACACGCCGGCTGCCATCGGGGAGCAGTGCCACTTTGGCTTGGATCGAACCGAAGCGCGTCGCAACCGTCACGATCTCGCGGGGTAAGCAAAAGCGCTCGATCTGTTGCTGGCGAACCCCCAAGGTGGTCGTTTGGGTCAGCATAAGCATGCGGGCGGGCTCGGCACGTTCGGGTCGAGTAATGACCGTGAGCAGTGTACCTGGGCGATTTTTCTTCATTTGCACGGGTGTTAGATAGACGTCGAGTGCACCGGTTTGGAATAAAAGATCCATGATATGACCGTACCACTCGGGCGGCATGTCGTCGATCTGCGTCTCGAGGAGCGTCACGTGCTCCAGCAATACACCACTTTCCCCGGGCAGCTCACCGGCAATCACGCGGAGCACATTGGCGAAGGGTAGGTCACGACTGCCGGCACCGTAGCCGGTGGTACTGATTGTGAACGAGGGGTGCCAGTTGAAGCCTTGGGCCAACGTCGTCAGAATCGCAGCGCCGGTCGGCGTGACCAGTTCAGCTTCGATACCGACCGCTCGGACCGGTACGTCACGCAGCAGTTCCAATACGGCCGGGGCCGGCAGCGGCATTAATCCGTGCTGTGTTCGTACCGTCCCACGGCTCATGGGCAATGGTGATACATACACGGCCTCAATGTCCAAAGCACGTAGGCCGATCACGGCGCCAACTACGTCAACCAGCGTGTCGAGGCTACCCATTTCGTGCAGATGAACCTCATCGCGGGTTGCCCCATGCACTCGTGCTTCGGCCGCGAACAGCCGCTCGAAAATTCGCAGGCTATCCGTCTTAATGGCGTCAGGCAGCGTACTCCTTGCGAAGACCTCTTCCACCTCCACCTGATGCTCGATGCGGACGGATGGGTCAACTTCAACGATGAGGTGCGTAGCCCGTAGTGCCGCCCGTTGAACCTGCGCGGTCCGTAGGCGCCAGCCCGCGAGACCAAGTCGCCGTAGCTCCTCCGTGAGCAGGTCGACACTAACTCCGGCATCAACCAGTGCTCCCAGGATCATATCGCCGCTGGCACCGGCAAAGCAGTCAAAATAGGCTACGCGCATAGTGAGATTGGCAGCACATGTCGTGCCGCTGATCTCGCTACGGCCTCTTGCATAGCTGGACCTCGTTGGTCTATCCGAGGGCGTCTACTCATACCGCAACGCGTCGATAGGATTGAGTTGTGCGGCACGACGCGCCGGGTAGATCCCGAAGAATAAGCCGACTGCCAGCGAGAAGCCAACCGACAGCAGCATTGAACTGAGCGTCACCGGTGTTTTGAGCAAGCCCGTCAAAGTGACCCCCAAGGCTAAGCCGGCGCCTAAGGCAAGGCCAATCAGGCCACCGGCCAAGCTAATGACCAAGGCCTCGACCATGAACTGCAGCAGAATATCCCCGCTCCGTGCACCGACTGCCTTGCGTAGCCCGATCTCGCGTGTGCGTTCGGTCACGCTCACCAACATAATATTCATGATGCCAATGCCCCCTACTACCAGCGATATGCCGGCGACTGCCGCCAGGAAGGCCGTGAACAGACTGGTGATGGTTGTGAGTGTAGACAGGAAGGAAGCCTGATTCATGACGCGGAAGTCGTCTTTGCTGCCATCGGTGCCTAGATGATGACGGTCACGGAGCAGCATTTCGATGCGTGATTGCACCGCACTCATGTCGCTGCTCTTCGTCACCGATATCCCGATCGATGAGACGCGCCAGTTGTTGCCGTCCGGCGTTCGGCCACCAAAGAGGCGCTGCTGGGCGAGGGTCACCGGCACGAACGCCTGATCATCCACCGAGCCGAAGCCGCCGCTGCCCTTCTTGGCCAGGACGCCGATGACGCGTAATGGCTGGTCCTTGATGCGTACATTCTGCCCAACTGCCTGACCGCTGCCGAAGAGATCGGTCGCAATGGTCGAGCCTAACACAATGACGGGTGAAGCACCCTTGACCTGCCCATCGTCGAGAAACGTACCATTCGTCAGGGTCAAGTTGTTGATGACCTGATAAGCTGGTGTAATCCCGGCGATCGTCGCATTCTTATCGGCAGCCGGCGCAATGAGCTGCCCATTACCAACAAAGGAAGGTGCAACGCCGATGACCGGGAGGTTAAGTGCGATGATGGCATTGGCATCATCAAGTGTCAGAGTTTCTGCCGAGCCGCTGTTGCCAGGCCCTTGGCTGCTTGGCGAGCCGGGCTGCACCGTCAGCACATTGGTACCGATCGCGGTTATCTGGTCGGTGATGTATGTGCTCGCACCACCCCCGAGCGCGAGGAGCGCGACGACCGATGCGACGCCAATGATCACGCCAAGCATGGTCAACAGCGAACGCGTCTTATTGGCCACGAGGCTGGCCAATGAGATCCGAGCGACTTCCCAAAGTGCGACCGGAGCTGCACCGGTCGTGGTCAGCGGCGTTAGTATCAGATCATCATCGTTATCTTGATCTGCGGACGCTGCCGTGTTCATTATTGCGGTTGCCATTATGTTTTCCTTATTTGCTAGCCAATTGATGCGTCTGGCCATTTGTCACGTCCGTACCTGTGCTGGCCCGGTGACGCCGCAACAAGACTGAGCTTAGGTGGCTGCGCCGTACTCCATCATGTGCGGCCTGTGTCTCCGCTGGCTGGCGATCATCTCCTG
>JBBRHB010000150.1:0-9553 GCA_038223355.1 Chloroflexales bacterium | reverse complement strand
CTACGCCGTGAGTGCCGCCCCCTCACCCGGTCGCTGCGGCGACCACCCTCTCCCACGAGGGGGAGAGGGTTTTAAGGGGGCGCAACTTTGCCTCAGCTCTGGCTAACGTTCAAGGGAACCTAACCGAAGCACCGGTATCCGAGCTACGGTAGATGGCATCCACAATCGTACTGACTTGTAAGGCCTCTTCCGGCCGCACAAGTGGGTGACGACCGGTCAGGATCGATTGGACAAAATCGCTGATTTGGAGGTCCCAATCGACCTTGTTGCGGTTGGGCAGCAGCGAGGCAACGCTGTTGAGCAACATACCGTGCGCTGCTTTGTTGATCTTTAGTGGAAAAACCTCGAGCCCGCCCTCGGTACCCGAAAGCGATACGTTTTCCACCGCTTCCGGAATATTAAGTGCCCAGGACGCTTCGATGAACAATGCTTTGCCACCTGCTAGGCGCACAAAAGCCGCGGCATGGTCTTCAACTTCAAACTTCTCGTGGTTCCACGGTCCCCATTCGTTCACTCCCGGTCGCGTGCCGAGGTGCTGTGAGACAACGCCACTCACCTCTACAACGGCGGGATTGCCAAGCAGCCATAGGGCAAGGTCGAGGAGATGAACGCCGAAATCGACCATCGCCCCGCCGCCCTGAATATCCTTGTTGGTAAAGGTACCCCAGGAAGGAATGCCGCGTCGCCGGAGGGCCTGAACACGCACCATATAGATGTCGCCCAACTCACCGTCGGTAATAATTTGTTTGGCAGCTTGGGCTTCAGGCTGGTAGCGGTAGCGATAGCCAATGGCTAGGATCTTGCCGCTACGCTTAGCGGCGTCGGCCATAGCCTGCGCCTCGGCGGCGTTTACCGCCATGGGCTTTTCACAGAAAACGTGTAGACCCGCATCTAAGGCAGCGACTGCGATAGCGGAGTGGAATTTATTGGGCGTACACACGCTGATGGCGTCGAGTTGCTCGCGCGCCAGCATTTCGCGGTAGTCGGTGTAATGAGAAGGTATCTGGAAACGGGTCGCAGCCCGCTCTACAGCCGATTGTGATACATCTGCAACGGCGACGAGCTCTACGTCAGGCTGTTTTTGGAAGCCGGGAATATGACGGGCTTCGGCGATGCTGCCGGTGCCGACAATGCCGACGCGTAGCTTACTCATGGAAGCACCTTTCCTACATACTTACGAGATGGTTAGCGAGCAAGCGAGTCCAAACGCACAACTTGGTGTTCGGCGGCAGACGTATTGGCGGCCTCCATGAGTGCGGTAAGATCAAGCGCGGCTTGAATGTTGTCGGTCCCCGGCGTGCCTTGCTGTATATGCGTCACCCATTGATGGAATGCGGATGGGCGATCCGCTGGTATAGGTTGGGGCTGCCAAGTGGTGCCGGCTGCACCCTCGCCGCTCCGCAGGAGCAGCGTGGCCTCGGGCGTACCATAGAGCAGGCTGCCTTCGGTACCAAGCACTTCGATGGTAAAGGGTGCATAGCGATTGGCAAAGCCGGCTTCCACAAGGCCCATAGCCCCCGTTTCGTAGCCCAGCACAGCAACCGCATTATCTTCCACGGCACGCCCAGTTATATAACCATATTGGGCACTGACAGTCACAGGCATGCCCAGGAACAAGCGCGCAAGATACATGGGATGACACCCGAGGTCGATCATTGCTCCGCCCAGGCACTCTTCGAGATTGTAGAAGTGATCTGGTAACCAGCCCTTGGGATTCTCGCTGGTCGCTACCGCGCCATTGTGCGCCACCCGAGTATGTACCGTGGTAAGTTGCCCGAGGGTCCCGCCACCGATTAATGCTTGGATGGCCTCCGTATAGCCAGCATTCAAGCGCGGCAAGGAGACGATAAGCTTGACACCGCTCTGGTCAACGGCGGCCTTGATGGCTAACGCCTCATGGAGCGTCGGCGCAAGTACCTTTTCGGTAAAGATATGCTTGCGGGCCTGCGCAGCGGCAGTCATAACCTCACGATGGCGATTGGTAGGCGTTGTGACAATCACGGCATCGATATCCGGCTGGCGCAATAGCTCGTCGAGCTTTGAGTAGAAATGACCGCCCCATTTTTGGGCAGCAGCAGTACCACGGGCCTGATCGTCGTCCCACACTGCGACGATCTCTGTGTCCGGATGTTCGTGCGCCTGTTTGGCATAATCTCTGGCATGTACATGCCAAAAGCTCAGTATCCCGATGCGGATCATAGCTTGTCTCCTTGTTGTATTGGTCAGGTGTTATTATTGATCACAAAGCATTGGTTGCGGCGAGCACGCTCGGGGCAATACTAGGATCATCAGAGAACTGATCGATGGCCAAGCGGCGAGTCGCCGCCGCGACGTAGGCATAGCCGAGGAGCCCTAGGACCATGACAGCCAGCACAATGGCACCGGCATGCGTCAGCCAAATGGTGCCAACGGCGGGACGGCGCACTACTTGCCGGAAAATGGCGAGGGCGGCGGCGAGCAGGGTGAGGAAGACCATCTGCAGCCAAAGAGCGAGCGTCTGGCCGCCAAGCTTACGGGGATGAAGCCGGAGCAGGGGCATTAGGCGTTGGAAAAAGACGATCGCCGCTGCAATACACAAGATACAGGTGAGCAGGTACTCCAGAATATAGGCGACTTCGGGGCCACGCGGTAGCCGCTCAGCTACCAGCCAGCGCGCGAGGGTGAGCGCAGCATGATGTACTTCAGTTTGACCAAGCAGATTTGTCAGGGATGCCGCAACGCCCCAGATGGTCATGAGTTCGATCAGCCCCACAAAGCCACCAAGTGCCGCTGCCACCTCACGCTGTCGAGTGCCCAAGCCTATTTCAATAGCCCGCGTATCATCGCTAGCAGTACTGCGATTGAGGTGGCGCAGCACCAGTGGCAAGCCGATCGCGACCAAGAGTAACAGGATAAGACGAAGCGAAATGGTCGGTAGGTGAATGCGTTCAGCCGCCTGTGGGCCGACGAAATAACCAAGCAGCAGAAAGATGACGAGATACGTAAGTGTACCGACGAACTGGGCCGGGGCAAACTTGCGGTAGGGAATCTTGAATAGGCCACAGGCAATCACGGTAGCAAGCCGGACACCGGGAATGGCCCGGCCAATCGCAATCCCTACCATACCGCGGCGTTGCAGCCAGCCTTCGGCTTTTTCGAGACGGGCAGCATCCAGATGGAGGAAGCGGCCAAAGCGATCAACGAGTGGCCGTCCACCGCGCAGGACAAGACTGTATAAGGTGGTTGCGCCTAGATTGACGGCAATAACCATCAAGGCAATTGCGATCAAGGGGTTGAGTCGGTGCTGGCTGAGACGAAAACCGGCATACAGGACCACAACATCAGCCGGGATAGGCATCGGCACGCCCAGTTCTTCCAAAAAGAGGATGAGAAAGATGGCCAGGTCCGTGTGACGGTCGAGTAAGCCGTGCATGGCAACTCCTGTCGTGCCCTGTGGATAGAGCACATCCCGTACCATCTCCAAGGGCTATTGCAGCTCTAAGGGAGAAGTGGTGGTCTACAGTCTGCTAGCAAGCTGCTATCACCGGAATCGCAGGCATTTAAGGAGGCGCACTGATGCTCGGCCAGTTGAAGGCTCTACCATCGCTCTTTCTGCGTCCGGTCGCGATTTTCCGTACGTATCGTCGCGGCGATATCCGCCCCGACATGATCGCCGGCCTCACCGTTGCCATTATTTCCTTGCCGCAGGCAATTGCGTATGGGCTGGTGGCCGGCCTTACACCGCAAATGGGCATCTATACGGCGATTGTGGGTCCCATCGTCGGCGCACTCTGGGGTTCTTCAAGCCAGCTTCAAACATCGCCAACGACGGCGCTCTCGCTGCTGGTGCTCGCGAGCCTCGCGGCCGCGTCGCACGCGGGAATGCCAAATGTGCTGGTGACAGCAGGGCTGCTAGCAGTCATGGCGGGGTTGTTCCAACTCTTGATGGGCTTGGCACGCCTGGGTATGCTGGTGAACTTTGTGTCAGACGCCGTCATTGTTGGTTTTGCGGCCGGGGCAGGGATTCAAATTGCCTCGGGCGAGCTACGCCATCTCTTTGGCTTGAGCTTTACCAGTGGGAATCTGCCACAGACCCTGCAACAAGTCGCGCTCCATCTGCCGCAAACACATATTCCAACGCTCATGCTCGGCTCAGGCACGCTCCTATTAATGCTCTTGTTGCGTGCGTGGAAGCCTAAGTGGCCATCGACGGTAATCTGTCTGGTGGTGACATCAGTGGTCCTTTTTGTCCTACGCCTCGACATGCGTGGCGTCCATGTGATTGGCCGTTTGCCGGCGAGCCTGCCGCCATTGGCGTACCTGCCGGTTTTCAACCTCACGCTGCTCGCCGACCTCGCGCCGGGCGCATTGGCAATCGCGGCACTTGGACTCATTCAATCGATGGCTACTGCCCGCTCGCTGGCAGCGCGCACGGGCGAACGCGTCGATAATAATCAGGAGTTTGTCGGGCAGGGGCTGGGCAATATTGCCTGCGGCTTTCTCTCGGGCTACCCCTGCGGCGGCTCGCTGTCCTGCTCCGCTATTAATGCGGAAGCCGGAGCGCGAACGCCGGTCGCCGCGATACTATCGGGGGTCTTCACCCTGGCCGGCATGTTGGCGCTCGCACCACTCGGTGCATATTTGCCGCGTGCGGCATTGTCGGGGGTGCTGATCGTCGTCGGTTTCGCGATGATTAATCGCCGCCAGATCGTGCATATCTGGCGCAGCAGTCAAGGCGACGCAGTCATCATGATCATCACGTTTCTTGGGACGCTTTTTCTGCGTATTGATTTTGCCGTCTTGGCCGGCATTCTCATGTCGCTGGCCTATTATATCTTGAAGACGAGCACGCCACGTGTGCTACCCCTGGTGCCCGACGATACCTTCCGGCACTGGGCATACCAACCGGACAAGCCAATGTGTCCACAGCTGGCCGTGATGGATATTCAAGGGGATCTGTATTTCGGTGCAGTGAGCCATATTGATGAGACGATCCGGCAGAATCGCGTTGCGCACCCAACGCAACGCTTTCTGCTGTTGCGGATGCATAGCGTCGACTATTGCGACATCAGCGGGATCCATATGCTGCAAAGCATTGTGCGGGTCTACCGCGAGCAGGGCGGTGACGTTTATATGGTGCGCGTACGAGAAGCAGTGCTGCGGCTGATGCGGGCGACCGGCTTTTATGAGGATCTCGGAGCCGACCATTTCTTGAAAGAGGACGAAGCAGTCGAATATCTTTTTTACAAGGTTCTTGACCCGGCCGTCTGTATTTATGAAAGTAATGTGCGCGTTTTTCGCGAATGTCAAAACCTGCCCCGGCCAGACTATGCTATCCAAATTCCGCTCCAACTCCACGTGCCAACGAACGGAGCCGCCAAAAAAAGCCTGCCAACAGTTGCCCCACGCGTGCTGTGGCAGCTGCTGCATGGGCCAACACCGCCGCTCGTTATTGATGTTCGCGAGCCGCGTGAATACCAGCGAGGCCATATTCCTGATGCGCAGCTGATACCACTTTCCACGCTACTAGCAGAAACAAACAGCCTACCGTATGATCGGCCAGTGGTACTCGTTTGCATGACAGGACGCCGGAGTGTGCGGGCTGCAGGGCTCATAGGGAACAACGGTGCAGGTCAACTAACTATGCTTGAGGGGGGGATGCAGGCCTGGGAAGCGGCCGGATTGCTGGAAGCCGTGGAGGTTGGTACAGCTTGAGGAGCAATCTGATGAACGAACAAACAAGCCGCAATTGGGGACTGGATCTGGTGCGTGTCACTGAAGCCGCGGCTGCCAGCGCGAGCCGTTGGATGGGGCTGGGACAGCGAGACGAGGCCGACATGGCGGCGACGACTGCGATGTACGAGGCGGTGCGCAGACTTGATATCGACGGGCGTATCGTGGTCGGCGAGGCGGGAAAGCTTGGGAGGTCTTCGCCATTAGAGAGCGGTCAGCATGTCGGCAGCGGTAGCGGACCGGCAATGGATATCGTCCTGGACCCGATCGACGGCCGGAATTTGCTCGCGCAAGGTGGTTCCGGCGCGATTGCTGTTGCTGCTCTAGCGCCACGCGGCGCGATGTGGGCGGCGGCACCTGCGATTTATATGGAGAAACTGGTAGTCGACCGAGACGCAGCAGGGGCACTGGTGGCCGAGTGTTTAGATGCGCCGGCGGCCTGGACATTGGCGTTGGTCGCACGAGTTAAAAAGAAGGCGGTGCGTGATCTGGTGGTGTTTGTGCTGGACCGATCACGCCATGTTGATTTAATCAAGGAAATCCGCGTCGCCGGCGCGCGGGTGATGTTGCGCTCGGATGGCGACACAGCCGGCGCACTGCTGGCAGCAACACCAGGGCGCGCAGTTGATCTGTTAATGGGGGTCGGCGGGGTGGCGGAAGGGGTGATTTCGGCCTGCGCAATCAAAGCGCTTGGTGGTGAAATGCTCGGTCGTTTAGCGCCACAGAGCGCGAAGGAGCGGGAGGCCGTTGCGGCCAGCGGCCTCGATCCCCGGCAGATTCTCACGGCCCATGAGCTCGTCGCCGGCAACGAGGTCTACTTTGCCGCGACCGGGATTACCGATGGCCCGCTCCTCACGGGCGTCACGTACCATGGTGATCGGGTCGAAACCCAGTCGATGGTGTTAAGGAGTGCGACCGGGACGCGGCGTGTGATATCGACCGAGCATCTCATGAGTTCATCAGGCGATAGATAAGGAATGTAACGAGTCAGCGCGGAAATTTAGGGACTTGTTGAGTGCACAGGGATACTGTATGATGTAACTGCCGTGACCTGCTTGCGGCCTGATTATTACCCCGAACACAAGTTAATAGGCTGGAGTCCGCTACCCGTCGCACGGAGTCAGCAAGTGGTGCCGATCTTAGACCCGTCAATGATGCCGTTCGCGCTAAAGGGGTCACATGATGCATGGCGTGCCACAGTCCGAGACGCAGGGAGAGCCAGACCACTACCCGCCGATCCTTAGGTTCAGCCGCTTCCCGTTAGAAATGCCGGACTCCGAACGGCGTTTCTTGTTATTTATGGGTGATACCCTCGTCCTCTTGAGCGGCGCATTCCTCGCTCAATACTGGCAGGGGCTGTTGGAACCGCATGTGCGCCATAGCGATTACCAGGACGTGTGGCTTGCTATCCTAGCAGTGGCATGGTTGCTAGGAGCCGCGATCAATGAGTGTTATACGTTACAACGGTCACAGCGGCGCTTTAATGCTGTACGGCAAGTGTGTGTGGCGACCTTCGAAGCCGGGCTCATCTATTTGGTTGTCTTCTTCTTCGTTGGTCGGCCGGCGATTATGCCGGCCACCAGCACAACAACATATCCCTTGTTTCTCAGGCTCAACCCACCGCCACGTCTGTTACCTGTTTTTTTTATGATCGCTACGCTACCGCTGCTGACAGGCTGGCGGCTCGTATATATTGATCTCTTGTGTAGCCGCCTCTGGCGACATCGGGTGCTGATCGTGGGAGCAGGTCGGGCGGGCTGCGCGTTGGTCGAAGCGATCCAACGGACGAGTCATGATTACGAAATCGTCGGTTTTATTGATGACGATCCGGCTAAGCAGGGGGTAAGGTTGCAGGGCGTGCTCGTGCTTGGTACGCATCAGGAACTCTTGCAACTCGTGGATCGCTATCGAGTATCAGAAGTCGTACTCGCGATTACGAATGATATCGATAAGGGTGTATCGCGGGTGCTTATGCAGTGTTACGAGCAAGGCGTGTGCATCCATGCTATGGCCCTCGTGTACGAAGAAACGTTGGAGCGGATTCCGGTTGAACACTTGGGCAAAAAATGGTTCCCAGGTCCGTTGCATCGCGGGTTGCCAACGTTTTATCGCGCCTGTAAGCGGGTCGTGGATATCACACTAGCGCTCGTGGGAATGGTGTTGCTAGGAGTGCTGCTCATTCCCGTGGCACCGGCCATCTATCTCGAAAGCCGCGGGCCGATCTTTTACCGGCAAGAGCGGCTAGGCAGAGGTGGGAAGCGCTTTCGGCTGCTGAAATTTCGCACGATGAAGCTGCAGGCCGAGCATGGAGGAGGGGTCGTGTGGGCTACGGCAGGGGATGTGCGGGTTACGCGGGTCGGGCGGCTTTTACGGCCAACGCGGCTCGACGAATTGCCACAGGTGCTGATGGTGCTGAAAGGAGATATGAGCATCGTCGGTCCACGGCCAGAACGACCGGAGTTTGTCCGGCACTTGGAAGAGCAGATCCCGTTCTATCGTACACGCTTGAGCGTTAAGCCTGGGCTTACGGGCTGGGCACAGATTAACTATCATTATGGCAGCACCGTCGAAGATGCTGCCATAAAGCTCCAGTACGATTTGTACTATATTAAACATCGTTCGATGCTGCTTGACCTACTGATTATGTTACGAACAATCCACGTGATGCTGGCACTGGGAGGCATCTGATAGTGGCCCGAGCTAAGCGGTCGTGAGTGCAGCGGCAACCGGCGGGAGCACCTGCTTTTTGCGAGACATGACACCGGGCAATTCCAACTGGTCATCGACAAAGGTACGGCTGAAGGCACGGCCCGCCAGCCCTTCGCCGGTGGGATCGGCGGCGAGCAAGAGCGTACGCTCTTCGAGGATATCGGTGAGCATGAGGAAGGCGGTGAGAAGGCCTTGTTCGCGTACGGCAGCTTGCAACGCACGGCGCAACTCCGCCTTAGGCGGCATAACACTCTCGACCTCGGTTAGCTCGATCTGGCCGATGCCAATTTGCTGGTCACCAAAGGTGTAGACTTTCCAGTTGCTGCCAACCCACCAACTCGGCGGCGGCACGGGATCGGGTAAGCGTGCTCGAAAGAGAGCGCGGGCAAACGGGCCGGCCCGCTCACCGCTTTGTTGTTCGAGCCAGGCCACGGCGGCGCGGTCGCGGGGGGTGGTCGTTGGCGAGCGAAAATGTACGGTATCCGATAGGATCGCCGCAAGCATGGCCCCGGCCAAGGCAGGTGTTAAGGGCGCGCCACGCTGTTGAAAGAGTTCGGCGACCAAGGTACAGGTACATCCGACAGGCTCACAAATGATCGTTAGGGGCTGGAGTGTTTGTAGGCCGCCTAGATTGTGGTGGTCGACAATCGCGATGATCTCGCTTTCGGTGACACCCGGTGCCGTTTGGTCGGGGTGGTTGTGATCGGTCAGGATTACACGGCGGCGGTTTTGGGCCAGGATGTGGCGGCGAAACAACAAGCCACGCAGCAGGTTATGATCGCCTACAACAGGCAAGCTAGCCAGCCGGCTGCGCCGCAGTAGGGCTTGGGCCTCTGTCAGGAGATCGTCGGCATGCGCTGAGGAAGGTTCGCCCTCCATTAAGCGCGACAGCGGTGTGCTTTGCTGGACGAGCAAAGCGGCGGCGAAGGGTGAGTGATGGGTGCGCAATAAGACAGTCTTGCGCTGTTCGGCGGCCAAAACGATCGCTGGGGGAATCGGGGAGTTCTGGGTCACAATTAAGCAGCCAGCGCCAGCAGTCACCGCAGCCTGTTGCAGATCGCTTTGATCTCCGACAATCACGATATCGCCTTCGTCAATCGTCTCTTGTGCTGCTGCTACAGTCATCGTCGCT
>JBBRHB010000149.1:0-9633 GCA_038223355.1 Chloroflexales bacterium | reverse complement strand
GTTGTTGCCGCGGGGGTGGGCCAGGAACTACACGTTGCGCCCGTTTTGCCCACGGTTCATAAGCGCCCACCTATGTTTACGGGGGGGCCGCAAGCTGCGTGCCCCCGCGAAGCGCTACGTCACCGGCTGAGCGTTATTTGGTACGCTTGAACTTCTTGATGTCAGGATCTTTCGCAACGGTATCGGCTGCCTTCTGCATCGTGGTCATGAAATCGGCCGGTTTGAGCTTGCCACTCATCAGCTCACCCGTATGGGTATCCAGTTCCTTCTGGAGTGTACTATACCAGTTGGGGAAGTTCATCAACACGCTGGCGCCTTTGGAATTGGTCACCAGTTGTACGGCAGACTTCATACCCTCTGACAGCTTGGCACCCTCGGTGCCGCCGACTACCGGCATGATGGCGCGCACATTCTCGGCGAAGTACTTGGACGAGTCCTTCGAAAGCAGCACGCGGAGGTACTCCATGCCGCCCTTTGGGTTCTTGGCCTTGGATGGCACGACATACGTTTCGCCACCGCTGGCGTTCACGGCATTCGCGTCACCCTTGCCATCGGCATACCCCGGGACGTTAGAGACTGTCATATTGAAGTCCGGCGGCGTCAGGGTTTTCATTTCGTTTTCGAGCCAGTTACCACACGGGATGAAGACCGCATGGCCCTTCAACCATTCCGTCTGCGACTCGGTATGCGTCAGACCCGCCGTGCCCGGCAGGATGTAGCCCTTGTCCCACAACTGGTAGAGATCTTCGGTGGCGCGCTTGACCGCCGGATCCGACCAGGCCGTGGGATCGAGGTTGTCGAGCTTCATGAGGACATCGTTACCACCGGCTTGGTAGACCAGCATATTCCAGACGATGCCATAGATGTAATAGGGATATTTGCCCTGATAGGTCCACGGCGACTGCTTGCCTTCTTTTTTGATCTGCTCGCACAGCTTGAGCATCTCATCCCAGGTCTTTGGATAGGTATAGCCTGCCTTGTCGAAGGCCGGTTTGGAGTACCAGATGCCGGAGATCGTATACGAGATGTTGATGCCATACGGCTTGCCGTCGAAGGTCGCGCTATCTTGTGAGCCGGGGAACAACGTGTCTTGAAACTTCTTGCCAGGAGTATCCAGCGCTGCAGCTTGCAGCAGTGGGGTCAAGTCCATCAATTGCCCATCCCGTACCAGGTCGGTAATCGGGATGAGTCCCGCGCCACTGTCGTCGATCACGTCGGGCGGACTGCCGGCCACGAAGCGCGGCTGGAGTTGCTCGGTAACTTTCTGAACGCTTTGGGTCTTGACCGTCGTGTCCGAGTGCAGTTGCTGCATCAGCTTGGCCGCATACTTGATGTAGTCGTCGCCAAAGCCGCCGGCAAAGAAGACGCCATCGACCGTGCCAGCCTGGATACCAAGCGGGTTCATCGCCTCGGCCGCGACCTGGGGCATGCTACCACTCGCCGCGGTTGAAGCTGTGGTGGCGGCCATCGTTGCCGCCATGGTTGCTGTGTCAGCCGCAGTGGCAGCCATCGTTGCTGCCATGGTTGCTGTGTCAGCCGTCGTTGCAGCCGCACCGGTCGTTGCGCCGGTTGCCGCGCCACTCGTCGCGCTGGTGGTAGTCGTCGCTGTTGACGAGCCACAGGCTACCAAAACTGCCGTTCCGCCGGTGATTGCCGCAAATTTGAGGAATTTGCGCCGGGAAACGCCCTTTTCGTCTTCTGTCGACATTGTCGGAGTTCCTTTCTGCTACTACCTATCGGAAACGCCCGTCAACGACGGAGCGAGGGAAACGATATGTTGCGTGACTGAACGTCGTGCAGGAATGCGCTGGGTGCTAGCAACCGTGCTAAGCATCATAGCCTATCACCTGTGAGGCATGTGTGCACTACGATCATAGTGCTTGACTTAGTCCACTAAACTTACAAAAGCGAATATACATCTAGGTTAAGAGTTTGTCAAGATGTTGCGAAGGTCGAGTTAAAAGCCCCGCAGCAGCTTTTTCTGCGGCTTCTAATAGCCATTGTAAACTTTCTACTGGATCTTGACGGGTTCCCAGGGGTATGTTATACCAAAGATAAGTTTAGTGAACTGACATATTATGCAGACAACCCTATGACAATTTTGCTCGAAAAGGCGACGCGGCAGCATACCAAGGATCACAACTATCGCTTGGTATTGCGGACGATCTATGATGCTGCCACGGTCAGTCGCGCTGAACTCGCACGTCTAACCGGACTGACCCGTACGACTATTTCCGAGGTTGTCGGCGAGTTAATCGCGCAAGGCTTGGTGGAAGAAGTTGGTCAAGGACAGATTGGCGTGGGACGGACACCCACACTGTTAAGCGTCGTAGACGATGCGCGTCACATCATCGCCATTGACATTACCCACAGTGAAATTAAAGGTGCGATCGTGAACCTGCGGGGCGGCATATGGCGTCAGGCACAACTGCCCTTGTCCGGCCCGGATAGTGAGAGTGCCTTAGCCCTCCTCTTTCCGCTGATCGATAGCTTGATTAACGTCGCCGACCGGCCGGTGCTCGGCATCGGCATTAGCTCACCCGGTGTAATCGATACCGTGAGTGGTACGGTGCGGCGGGCGGTCAACTTTAACTGGCGTGATCTGCCGCTCCGTACGATGGTGCAGGCACGCTATAACCTGCCGGTCTATATTGGCAACGATAGCCATATGGTAGCGCTGGCCGAGTATATGTTCGGCCGCCGCGAGGATACTCAGAGCTTAGTGGCAATTAAGGTTGGACGCGGCATTGGTGCCGGTATTGTGCTGAATGGCAAGTTATTTCAAACCGACGCCTTCGGAACGGGTGAGATCGGCCATGTGGTGGTTGAGAAGAATGGGCCGCCGTGCAAGTGCGGCAACTTTGGTTGCCTGGAGGCCATTGCGAATATTCCTGCGATTGTGCGTCGCGCGCAGGAGCTCGCCGCGCACGAGCCTTCCTCGCTGCTGCACCAGTTCGCCGCTACGCAGCAGGCGATCACACTCGACACGGTCGTGCAGGCCTGTGTCGCGGGTGACCAGGGTGTCCAGCAGATCATCGTGGAGATTGGGCAATATCTTGCGATTGCGGTCGCCAACTTGATCGCGATCCTAAGTATTCAGCGCATCGTTATTACGGGACGGATTGCACCGTTTGGTGACCTGCTCTGCCATGCTATCCAACAAGAGGTTGCGCAGCGGCTGTTGCCGGAGTTAGCGCGGGCGGCCGACATCGAAATTCTGGCACAAGTTGATGATACGGTTCTCCTGGGCGCGGCCGCACTTCTGCTGACCAACGAGCTTGGATTAGTGCGATTAATTCGGCGTCAAGGTCCGCAGGCAGTAGTGAGTGCAGCCGCGTCGACGGCAGCCACCTATAAGAAGCTACGACCGGTAGCGTGACTCACCAGCAATAAGATTCCCAATAACGTTAGCACCGTCCCCGACACCAGTTCGGCGCGGCTGCCGAGGCGCTCGCCAATGCGCCCACCGACCGCTAAACCAATAAAGGTTATCGCAAGGGCTTGGATGGCAATATAGCCTAGTGCGAGACCGACCGGTACATGCAGCACGCCCAACCCAAAGCCGACTGCCAGTTCATCCAGGCTCACAGCTAAGCCCGTCAACAACAAGGCCCGCCCACTCGTCCGGTCAAGGACCGCTGTGTGCTGCTCCTCCGGCTCATCGTGATCGTATTCGAGCGCCTCTTTGATTGCCAGGAGACCTACGATAATCAAAATTACCGCTGCCGCATAGCTTGCGACGTCGCCAAACAGGTGGGTAAGGCCCTGCCCTAATAGTAGACCGATTGCCGGCATGATCCCCTCAAAACAAGCAAAGGTCACGCCCACTCGTAACCAGCGGTCGCGCGGCAAGCCCCCCACTCCCAGCCCAACCGCAACTGCCAGGGTATCGAAGCCTAACGACAGGAATAAAAGCACCATCGCGATCATTGGAAGTCCTCCATACCCAATTGTGCCTTGACCGGCCGAAACGAGGCTGGTAGGATACAACAGACGGCGCGCTCTCGCCGCGTGACGCCATTACGTCGTAGAAAGGAGATAGCAGGCCCCTCGCCGCGTAATGCACGCTACCCACTGAAACTTGCCTCTATCGGATCACTGCGGACCTCAATGAAGGAGTCTCCTCCATGCACCGACGAATGCCCGCGCTGTTGAGCCTCGTGGCTGCCTTGGCCTTGTGTAGCTTTGGAGCCGTGTCTGGACGCACGGCGTCTGCCCATGTTGCACCCCGTCCAGCCGTTACCGGCCATATCTCCAAGCCCATGCAGCGGACCTCCGCCCCACCCACCACCGCCGATTGCCAGGCACAATTCGGCGTCAACTGCTACCAGCCGTTCCAATTACAGCAAGCCTATAATCTTGCGCCGCTGTACGCTAAAGGTCTGAACGGTGCCGGACGCACGATTGTGATCGTGGACTCCTTCGGCTCGCCGACCATTCAGAAAGATTTGCACACGTATGATAAGTCCTTCGGCCTGACCGATCCGCCTTCCCTACAGATCATTCAGCCTGCAGGGCCGGTCCCGCCCTTCGATCCGAACGACGCGACGATGGCCGGTTGGGCGTTCGAGACCAGCCTTGATGTTGAGTGGGCACATGTCATGGCCCCTGGCGCGAACATTTTGCTCGTTGAGACGCCCACTGCTGAGACGGAAGGTGTCACCGGCTTCCCGGAAATTGTGCAGGCAGAGAACTATGTCATTAACAACAAGTTGGGCGATGTCATTTCGCAGAGCTTTGGTGCAACGGAAGAAACGTTCCCAAGCCCCAGCGCGATCTACAATTTGCGGAGTGCCGTCCTGAATGCGCGTCTACATAATATCACCGTGCTTGGTAGCTCGGGCGACTTTGGAGCCACCGACGCGCTCACCGATGGCACCTGCTGCTATGCGACCCGGGTAAACTCCTGGCCTTCGTCGGATCCCTTAGTGACCTCGATCGGCGGCACGCAACTGAAACTCGATGCAAATGGTAACCGTGTGACACCTGATGTGGTGTGGAACGATGGCTACGGTGCAGGCGGCGGCGGTCGCTCATCGGTGTTCCCGCGGCCAATTTACCAAGACAGTGTCCAAAATGTGGTTGGTCTGCAGCGCGGTACGCCGGACGTCAGCCTGAGTGCGGCGGTTGACGGCTCGGTGTTAGTCTATTTGAGCTTCCTTCCTGGACAGGCCGGCTATTATCTAGTCGGCGGTACCAGTGAGGCGTCGCCGCTCTTCGCCGGGATTGTGGCAATCGCGGCTCAGAAGGCCGGTCATCCCCTTGGCCTGCTTAATGATAAATTGTACAATCTCCCCGCAGGCCCGCGCTCGGGCATTGTGGATGTGACGAGCGGAAATAACTCATACACCTTCGTAGATGCTACCGGCACTACCGTGACTGTGACCGGTTTCCCATCTCGGCGCGGTTATGACCTGGCTAGTGGTCTTGGCACGATCGATGCGACAGCCTTTGTCGACGCGATCACGAAATAGCGCCGGAGCAGCACCAGGATAACTCATGGTGCAGTATGGAGGGTGGCTGACTTGGGTCGGCCACCCTCCATTTGCGTACAACAGGTATACTATAGCCAATTCAAGGAGTATCACCATGGATGAACTCTTCCCCATTGCCGTCGGTGTTATTTTAGGTGGATTGGTGCAATTTATCCGCAATACCCGCTTGCGAGTTGTCGCCCTATTGGTCGTTAGCTTGCTCGCCGGTATCTTGGCTAGCTTTGTTAGCGGTGAACTATTGATCAGCTGGAGTTATGTGGTCATCGATATCGCTGAGGTTGGGGTCGCAGCCGTCGCAACCGCTGGCCTCGCCCTCTTGTGGACGCGTCGTAGCCGCCAAGTGCGCTAGGCAACACGTCTGCCGGCTTACACCAAGCCGTAACAGCAGAGCCGAGGTGGGCGACTACCCCGGCTTTTTGGTGCCTTCTAGACCTGACAAACGAACTCACGCCGTCTTGACACGCGGTGTATGCTGAAATCACCGAGCGAAATCTGTTACCAACAGGTGATGCTCGCGTTGTGGATGCTACGAGCCGCAGTCTTCGACAAAGATGAGTGCCATCAGGACGGAGCATTGTGCTGGAACTGCCCCGTCTTCCTGACTCCGCATTTTTGCTTGGTCACCCCGACTGCGGGGAGCAAGAGGTGAACCCGCCCACGACTGAGTTGTATGCCGGGTTTTGTCGGCCCGGCGTCATACGAAGGAGTTGCAACATGGCGCTCAGACGGATCGGCCGTATTCCGCTCGTTCTGGTGTTCTCCTTGCTCGGCTTCGTCCCTTTCGCGCACGCACCGGCTTTCGCCTCCGCCCCAACCTTCCCCGCTAAAGGTGGCCTCGATTGCAACGGCCACAGCCCCATTCAACAGCCGGTCAAGCCACACGACATCTGCGCGGATTTTAAGGGTCCCAACGGTGAACGCGGCGAAGACAATGGCGTTTATGTTGGTCATGATGAGCCGAGCGTCGGCTTCTACTCCAGCGCCCCACAATCGGGCAACAACCTGCAGTGGGCGATTACGCTCCCCAAGGAGCGCCCACTACCGGCGACGCAAACCTTCGAAAATCAGATCGCCTTCTGGTTCAGCCTCGCGCTCTGCGATGTCCGCTCATATCCACAGGGCGCCTGCATTCCCGATAGCGACCTGAATAATCCTAGCAAAGCGGGGTCGGCGTTCCTGGAAATGCAATTCTATCCGCCCGGCTTTGCTCCATTCATTACCCAGATTAGCTGCGATCAAACACACTGGTGCGCCTCGCTGCATATTAACAGTCTGGAATGCACAGATGGCTTCGTCTTCTGTAATAACAACTGTATAGAGACGACGAACTTCGCATTCATTCAAATGGATGGCATCCCGACCGGCCCCGCCGGACCGACCGTCCAAACCAACGCGAGCTTTACGCCGAATAGCCAAACCCTGTTGATGAACCAGGGCGACAACCTTCGGATCACCATCAAAGACACGGCCCATGGTGTGATGAACCGCATCGAAGATCTGAGTACGGGGCAATCCGGGTTTATGGTAGCGAGCGCCGCCAATGGCTACCAGAGCCTGGACGTCAATACCTGTGCGCCTACGAGCTATGACTTTCATCCTGAGTTTGGAACGGCCAAGTTCGGTAACTTCGTGCCCTGGGCCGCGCTCCAAGCGAATGTGAACTTTGCGAGTGAAATCGGCCACTTCACGCCCGGCATCAATGGTGATGGCGATGCTGATGATGCGCCGTGCTTCGCTGGTCCGACCCTGCCGGGCTGTCTGGACTTTGGGCAAGGCGGTGACATCGATTTTGACGGGACATCGTACCTGCCTGACTGGCCCGACGGGACCTTCAAGACCCCGACGTCGCTTGCCATCAACTCGGTGCTGAACAGTGGCATTGGTCCGGTGAGCGTAGGCGGCGGTCAGTACGTACACCCGTATTCCTCAATCCAGTTCGAGACCGATCTCTTAGCCTCGGAGAGTACCTGCCAGCCAACCGGAGTTGGCTGCGTTGTGCCTCCTCCGGGAGCAGTGTTCTATCCGTTCTTCGCGCAATCCGGCAGCGGCGCGAGTTGTAACATGACTTTTGGCAATGATATCCGGGGTCAAACCGTCAACGATTTCAGGCGCGCCGTACAGTATGGCACTCCCAACCTACCATGGTTCTTCGGACAAGCCAGTAGCGGTGTACGTCCTAATCCATGCACTCCACGGTAGCGCTGACCATTGAGTGAAACAAGAACGGGAGCGTTCCAGCACCGCTCCCGTTCTTGCCTCAACAGACATAAAGAAGGTGGGAGAGATGCTAGCGCATGCGCTAGCATCTCTTATTGAGTCTGGCATGTTTTTGCCGTTTCCTGTATACTGTTGACAATCCCAATAGGCAAGTCTCGTTCTCCGGCTTAACATCACCACAGAATTCACCCCTGGAATTGATGGAGCAGTTCAGGGCAAGGTACCGTATGCACAAACGTCGTAGTTGGTAGCCGGAAGAGCTTGGCATGCCTGTTCGTGGAGCGTATTAATCGCCGTTTTATTTCGTCCTCAGGAGTCATCACACACCATGCGCAAACTACTATTGGCCATCAGTGTCGTCGTCGTTGCCTTGCTCACTGCGCTGAATGCTAATCCGACCTTCGCCAGCCAGCCCGAGGCGACCCACGGGAATCCTTATCACCGCACTACTGCCGCTGCGCAGACTAGCAGTACGCCTTTCGGTGGAATTGGTAATCTGGTTTATCACACCGGCGGGTCGGTACAAACCGGCACGCACCACACCTATGCCATTTATTGGGGCAGCGACTTTGCCTATAATGGCGTGAGCGGTACGGCAGCCAACGGGTACCAGACGCTCGTTAATGGCTATTTCGGCAATGTTGCCGCTGATAGTAGCAAGACGAGTAACGTGTACTATAGCGATACTCAGTATTACCAAAACATCGGCGGCCTCAAGACCTTCATCCAGTATAGCGAGCAATTTGGTGGTACCTGGAACGACCCGACTTTGCCGGCGTCGGACTGCTCATCGACGGCCGGTGGCTCGCTGTGCGTAAGCGATGCGGCGGTCCAGGCAGAGGTGAAGAAGGCGATTGCAGCTAATGGCTGGCCGAAGGGGCTGGGTGCCGAATACTTCGTCTTCCTGGCGAATAATATAAGCACCTGCTTGGATGCTTCGCATTGTGCCTTCTCCTACTTTTGTGCCTATCACTCGAATTATGCCGACGGTACCCAGAACGTGCTGTATGCCAACATGCCCTTCACTGGCCATAGCGTGAGTACCTGCAGCAGCGCGAAGGGTTCGCCGAATAACAATGCGGCCGCCGATGCGACGATTAGCACGACCTCTCATGAGGCGAATGAGACGATTACCGATGCGCTCGGTAATGCTTGGTACGATTTGCGGGGCTACGAGAACGGCGACAAGTGCGCCTATAACTACGGCACCCGGCTTGGCACCGTTAATGGCGGTGATTACAACCAGGCGATCGGCAGTGGCAAGTATGAGATGCAGCAAGAATGGAGCAATGCGCACCGTGGCTGTGTCCTGATCAACAAGTAGACCACCGCCGGCCTGTAAGCATTGAGTCCTGCCAGTCAGACTGGCAGGACTTTTTGCTATACGCTAGGGCTGTGGCGTGATTTAACATGTGGTTGATCTGCTGTTAACACGGGGCTAGTACCGTGGCGAGATGAAGATCGGCAAGGATGAGAGGAGCCAGGCTATGAGTACCACCTACCCGATTAAACACGTCGTTATCATCGTGAAGGAAAATCACTCGTTTGATAACTACTTCGGCACGTTTCCGGGAGTAACCGGGGTTAGTAATCTGGCGCACGCGCCGAATCCGCCCCTAGCAGACCATCCGCATACGCATGAAGCTTGGCTGGCACGTAGCAAGCACCCGGTCAAGCAGCAGTATCATGCGTCCGACATTCCCAAGTATTTTGGCCTCGCGCGCCAATTTGTGTTGTGTGACAATTTCTTTACAGAGGTCGCGGGCCCGTCAACGCCGAATCACCTGATGCTGATTGCTGCCGATTCGCCGATCATTAATAATCCGCACCATGCGGACAAAAGCCAGCCCCAGCCGCCGTATGACTTGCCTTCACTCCCACAGCAGTTGGAAAGCGCTGGCTTGGAGTGGCGAAGTTATGG
>JBBRHB010000148.1:0-9640 GCA_038223355.1 Chloroflexales bacterium | reverse complement strand
ATCCCAACACCAGCCACCTTGTCACCTCAGCCGATCTAGCTGCGGAGCTGCGAGGCAAGGATGTGAAAGTCGTTGTGCTCTCTGCCTGCGAATCGGCGCGCGTAGACCGCGGTGTCTGGAATGGGGTCGCACAGCAGTTGCTGGCTGCGGGGGTACCTGCCGTCGTCGCGATGCAATTTCCGGTCGGCGATGATGAGGCGCGCGCCTTTGCCGCCGGCTTTTATACAGCCCTAGCCACCGGTGCTACCGTCGATGTCGCCGTAGCCGAAGGCCGGCTGCGCATCGCGGGTGGTGTCCCTCTAACCACCGCTTGGGGCTGCCCCGTGATCTATATGCGCACGACGGAAGCACGGCTCTTCCACTACAGCCAGCCGCTCCCGCCGGCCATCCTGCAAGCTCAGGCCGGTCTGGTGGTCAACCAAGTGATCAAACGAGTTGCGGGCAGTGTGATCGGTCTCGATCTTGGTACCGTAGTGGTGCAGAATGGCCAGCTGGTCGCCAACCAACAAATCGATTCTGTAGAGCAAACTGGTACGGTCGTTGGCTTGCGCGCCACGACCCTGGATCTCCATGCGGCTGCGAATGGTGGCCCTCCCGATTCGGCGGCAACCATGCCGCCGCCTCGTCCCGCTGACCCGGTGGCCGCCGCGCATCTTGAGCCGGTCGAAGCTGCGCCGACCCCCACCGTCTCCAACGCGAGCGGTGCTACCACCGGCGCTCCCCCGCTGCCACCGAGCCTACTGGCTGCGTCCCCTGCTGTCCAGGCCTTATGGGCAGAAACGAGCAACTTCGTCGAGCGCCCGACGATCGAGCGCGAGATCAAAGAGTTTTTGACGGCCCGCAATCGCTCACTGGTCATCGTCGGGCCCCCCGGTAGTGGCAAAACCGCGTTGGCAGCCTGGCTTGTCGCCCAATCAGCCACGACCACGCATCCCTGGCTGTACCATTTTTGCGGCGTTGACGACGGTGATAACCCCCAGGATTTTATTCAACAGCTGGCCAATCAGCTCAAAGCAATGCTGCCAAGCTATACCGTCTCGGCGCCGTCCCCAACCGGTAATACAACGCTGACTCTGCAGAGTAACATGCAGATTGGGACGAACACTGGCCACATCGAAGGTATTCACACCGGTGACATTAATCTGGGCGAAGTCCATCCCCGCGAAGCGTTCCGCCGTTTGATTCAGCAGCCCTTACAGCTCTACCGCCGCGAACTTGGTCCCGACGGGCTGCCCGTGCCGCTTGTGATCGTCGTCGATGCGCTCGACCGCGCCTGGGAGTGGGATGGGGGTCAATCCGGCAATATTGTCGCGCTGTTGAGCGAAGTCCAGGATATGCCGGCTTGGGTCAACTTCATTTGCACAGCGCGACCGGGCGCAGCGGTGCAAGCTCTGCGCACACGTGGCGGCGCGCGTGTCTTGAACCTAAGCGGAGATGTCGTGACAACCATCAACGACATTACACACTATCTAAGCATACAATGGAGCGCGCGACTAGACGCCGGGGCGCGCACCAAGCTCAGTTCGTTGCTCCAAGCTACGGTGCCCTACGCCCCGCTCCCTGCGGCCAACCGGCTTCCCGCTTTGGCGGCCAATGTGGCTACCGCCACCGAAGGTTCATTCTTATACGCTCGGCGCTATGTCGATACACTCCACAGTGCCTTGAGCACCGGTGGGAGCCCAGAAGGCATCGACCCCGCCACGCTCCTGCAACACCCCGAGCAGCTCGACACTGCCCTGGCGAGCGCCTACAACGATGTGCTAGTTCAGCTTCATCGCAGCCTCGATGCCGCGCCCGATCCCGCAGCTGAGGATATACTCGACGTACTGTCGGTCACCTTCGCGCCCCTCAGTGAGCATCTCCTATCCATACTCACGGGCTGCGCTCAAACTGCCGTACATACGTCGCTCGAACGACTTAACAGCGTCCTGGCCACTCCGTCCGCCGCTCAGCCGGCGCAGTATGCCCTGTACAGCCGCTCCTTCGCTGATTATCTACGAACGACCTTACCAGAGGAAGGACGGGTGTGGGACCGCAAACTTGCTGAGATGCTAGAAGCTCAGGCGGATAACGGCGACACTGAGATGAGTAGCTACCGCGCGCGCTATCGCTGGCGCCATCTGCAACGCGGACTGCAACTGGCTGTTACAACCACTCCTGGCGCTCCTGCTGCACTTGGTGGGGTCCCGCCCCCGCTGGCTGACCTCGGACAACTTGAAGTTCAGGTTCCGGACCCGCTCCTGCGCGCGCGTGTCTTGCGAGCCCAGGCGCTTGCCCTACTCGATCCCGGTAGTATGCGCCCCAATGCCTGGACCACTGCGGTCGCTCTCCTTAAATCGGCCGAGGTCGGCATTCTAAATGCGCGCGCCCTTGCCCCCTTACGGCGTGGCCGCCGCCTGCACTTCACCGACCGCCAGCGATCACCCCAGACCGAAGGGGCTCTCGAAGAGCTGGAGCGGACCTTGCTCGCGTTGGGAGACGCCTACACGATTGTTGCCGATCAGTTGCTTGGCACCGACGAAATGCGACCGATCCCGCCCGGTGGACCGCTGCGCATCTTAGTAGTGCTATGGGGGATGTTGCTACGCCTGCCGGCACTCTTGTATAGCGCAATTCCCTTGCTTCGCTCGGGTCTTACCTTAAAAGATCTGGCCCTCGGCAGCCCATGGATCTGTCGAGGCCGCGATTGGAGTGTCGTCCGACTGCTAGTGCGCTCCCTGCGCTCCTATACGAGAGCCGCGATTATTGCCGACCGCCGTGGTGATGCGACCAGCGCGGAAGAAATCCATGATCGCATCGCGCAGTTGTATGTGCGTTGTGATGTATTACATGGTGCCGCTACAGCCTTTAATAATCTGCTTGCCGGCCCATCCACCATTGACCGTCCTTGGCAAGAAGCATTATGGCGCTTGCGCTTGGGCGAAGTACTCTCGCGTCTCGGCCAAAGCGGGCGGGCCGCGCCGTTGCTCGAGTCGGCCTTACGCCAGTTTATGGCGCAGGATGCGCCGATGCCCCAGGCGCAGACCTACAACGCCCTTGTCTATGTGTATGTGCGCCAGTCGCAGTTGCTCCGACTCCATGAGGACGAGCAAGGTGCTGCCAACTACGAAGATTACGCTCTCCGCCGCGCCGAAGATGGGCTGGCGGCTTGGAACCGCATGAGCACCCTCGAAGGTGATGAAGTCATGCAAGTGGATCCGGCCGCCGGTCGCAGCCGTCTCCTTGGTGCGGTCTGGAGCTTACGCCAAACCAACGTGTTGGCGGAAGAACAGCAACGTCGCGCCACCGCCTTGCTCAATCCTTCGATCGAACGCCATTTTCCGCAGCGCTTCGAGCATCCCCTGCTCCACTGGTTTCAGGCCGCGGCGATTGTTGTCAACCCGCTCTTGCTACTGGTTGGTCTCCTCTGGGCGATCCAGCTGCCCAGCACGCTTGAATTCGTTCCGGCCCGCACCAAGACCATCCTCCAGCCACCCCTTGTCGACCTAGGCGGCTTTCCTGACAACTTGGTTGGCACCCGCAGTTCGGTGAAAGGTGTTCAGGCGTTAACACTGGTCCAGAGCACCGCTAACCAAAGTGGCGAGATCATCTTAAAGACCGGTACACCTCTGGTGCATGCCACAACGACATTGCTCGCCATCGGGCGCAGCGTCATCATTGTCATCCTGCTTTACATCCTCGGCGGCTTGCTGTTCATACTTCTCTCCGAACCAAATAAATACCAGAGCTACCGTCCTGGGCGTCTCATTTTACGCTCAGATATGATTATCTGGCGCGGTATGCCGGTTAGCGGTAGTCGTTGGCGTACCTGGCGCACACTCTTCCTACGCTCCTTGACTTCGATCCAGCGTCGTATCGGTCGCGGCTTATTGCCCATCGCTGCGACGCCCGATACGTCAGATCCACCTGAAGTTCAGACTGAGCGACAGCTCGCCTATTCTGATGTCAAGGCAACGCTGGTGGCGGAGCGACGTGTCAATGGGCTGGTCATCTATGATTTGTCGGAGCGTGTCCTTCTGCCACAGGCCACCGCCGTGCCGGCGCTTGTCATCGATGGCTCGGTTGCACGCTACGACGAGTTGGTATGGGAACTCTCGCATCGTATCACCGCTCCCCAGCACCGCCTCGCCGGTGATCTTGTCCGTTCCGTGGCCGGTAGCGTGTTCGTTCTCACGGTTGTTGGGATCGGCCTTTTTCTGGGATTAATCACCTTCGCTCCCGCGCTCCTGCTGTTGCGTCCCGGTAACGGTCCCATCCATCTTAGCGAGTTGTATATCTTGGCGACGCCGGGCTTATTGCTTCCACTGTGCTGGGTCTTTGTCTGGCAACCGCTCGCGAGCCTAACGGCCCGTTATGTGAGTTATATGTTTGCCCTGATCGTCCTAGCCGTTGCGCTCGTTATCAGTGTCGGGCTCTTCCTGAGTATTGATCTATCGCGCGTCGGGCTCAATCCCGACCTGCTGCTGCCCCTGCTGGCTATTGTGCTATCTCTCACCACACTGGGCCTGCTACGTCTACATCGTCACTACGCTGCCCATGCTACGGTTCAACGTCCGGCGACGACCAAGCTAATTGCGCTCCTTGCCCTCGTGCCGCTACTCTTTTGCACGTATCGCGTATGGGCCGATGGTCGTTGGTACCGCAACTTGATCTTGGGGAATCGCGCGCTCGAGCTCGCCAGCAGCGATCCGGCCTGCAAGGCTTTTCAATGCGCGCAACTGCAGGACGCTGATCGGCGCTACGCCCGCATGATCGAGCTTCGCCCCACCGACCCTGAAGGCTATGGTGCCCGTGGCTTTACAGCACTTCGTGCGGGCGCGACGGTCAGCGCAACCAAGTACTTCGATCAGGCTCGCCAACAGTTGCCACGCTTCTATGTAGCGGCCCAACGTAGTCTTGATGCGAGCCTGGGCGAAGTCTATGCCCGTCAAGCCCAAGGCGGTGCTGGGCTTGCTCCAGCGCCTGCCTTCAACGCCGCGCTTAATAGCTATCGCAGTGTGCTGCCTCGGCTATCTAAGGCCGTCGACACGTTTCCTATCCCGGCGGGTTTCACCCAATGCTTCGGGCCGCGCGACCGTGCTATCCCACCCGTCGCGTTGCAACTGAGTTCGGCCGATGCGCAGTATGCTCTGCAGTATGCCGATATCTGGTATATCAGGGCCGTGCAGCAGATCACTGCGTTTGAACATCCCGCTAGTCCCGTAACCAACTATTACGTCTCTGCTCCATCAACCGGCAACGAAAAAGTCGTCGGCCCTGATGGCGTGAGCCGGCCCTTCGATTGTCGTCCCATCCGTGCCTGGGAAGACCTGGGTACCGCCATCCGTATCTATGAGAGCATCGCAGATACGCCCTCGATCGACGGGCAAACGCGCTATGATAGTCTCATGGCCTTGGCTGCAGCTTGGCTTGAGCGCGGCAACTTCCCAACCGTGGTACGTCCGGTCGACGCCCCCGGCACACATGCTGCCTATCTTGAGGCACAAGCCGCCTACCATCGTGCGACAACGGCGAAGCCTACTGACCCTGAAGCCAACACAGGGGTAGCGTGGACAGCGGTTTTACTGGATGCATGGGATCAAGCGCAGTATCCTCTTAAGCAGGCGCATCTTAATGATCCGCAAGATCCTCGCTACCCGACCTTCAGCGGGCTGGCTTGGTGGCTTCAAGGCGAGCAAATACCGCCGTCCAGCGGCACCGGCGCACTACGCGCCGGCTATCAACGGCTCCTGCTACATGCTGTGGAGCAATATACGATGGCCCTGACCCAAACCGAACTGCTCCAACAAACCCAATCGCTTAAACTAGCTACGGTCGCGCGCGGTACGGTTGGACAGTATTATGCGACACGCTCGATCCTCTACTACAACCTGCGGAAAACACCCGCGCTTACCACCTTTTCGAGCGCTGATGCCGATATTGCTAGTAGTGACAATGAGGCGCGTGTCGGCTATAACGATCAGGCCACTCTGCCGGGCTGCCTCACCGAGAATTATGACATTTGGCTGCAGCGCGCGATCCGCGATATGGACCAAGCCATCGATGCGGCGACTATCAAGCAGCGTGGCTCCCTGCTTCCTCAACAGCAGCTGCCTGAGCTTGTCGCCTACCGCTACTGGCGCGGGCGGCTGCATATGGCCCTCGCTCTCACCTGGCAAGAACATAGCTGTGGCTCGCGTCCCTGGCGAACGATTCTGCCCCAGTACAGCGCCGCTGTCGATGATTTCACCGCAGGGACCGCGGACGATCCTGACCCCAAACGTGCGCAAACCTACCGTACTGACTGGTTGAATTGGAGTCAATATCTGGTTCGTAATGCGGCTCGCCTTGCGCTGTCGGAAGCCGCAATTGCTCATGCGCTCGATCACCCGGGCGATAATGCTGCAGATTATGGACGTGCCCGCGCGGAGTTGCAGGCGGTGGACCTTACTGATCCAACGGGGAATGCCTCTAGCCCACCGCTTGATTACTTCTCGCTGAGCGGCTTTGTGGCTCTAGCCACCGGCCAACCTATAACCAATACGCATACAACGATCTCCACGCCTCTAACAGCCTCACAAGCCTACGCCCAGGCCATCAACGACAGCGTGAATAACGTTCCGAAATCACTCCGCGTCCAGCTCTACAGCGCTCTGCTCCAAAACCTCAACCGCCTCCTTGAAGCGCCGGCCCTACCGGAAACCGTGCGCCGCGATGGCCGTGGTATTCAGGCGTGTCTGAGGCAGGCCAAGGGCGGTGTAGATCCCGATAAGATCAGCTGCGCGGCGCCGTAGGCCTACAAGCTAGGCTGCGCGCAACAGCATACTAAAGGTGCTGCCCTGTCCTTCGCGCGACTCGACCCATATTCGGCCACCATGGCGCTCAACGAGGTGCTTGGCAATCGCCAGCCCCAGTCCTGTCCCCCCACTGTTACGGGTCCGCGCCCGGTCTACTTTATAGAATCGCTCAAAAACGCGCTCGATCTCCCGGCTAGGAATACCGATGCCGGTGTCGTTCATCGCGACCACAACCCATCTTTCACCTTCGAGCTGCTGCAGTTCACGAGCCACCCGCGGTGTGGGAGCTGGTGTCGCCGGTCGCACCTCGATCATGATTCTGCCACCATCCGGGGTGAACTTGATGGCGTTATGCAATAAGTTCAGCAAGACCTGCCCGATCCGTTCGGCATCGATCATCACAAGAGGCAAATCTGCTGTACAGGTGGTGTTAAGCTGCAGCCCACGCCGCTCGGCCTGCGGTCGTAAACGCGTGACCGCCCGCTCGATGACCTCGCATACATCGGTTGGCTCAAGCTGCAAGGCCGCGCGCCCCGACTCAATCTGCGCCAACTCACGTAGCTCATCAAGTAACTGCGTCATCGCCTCGGTCTCGTCGTTGATTTGCCCTACCATCTTGCGCGCAACCTCTGGTGGTGGATCGCTGGCCAATGTATCAACGAGGAGGCGAATCGAAGCTAGCGGCGTACGCAGCTCGTGCGAAATATTCGCCACAAGTTCGCGCCTCGCTCGCTCCAGCTGTACGAGTTGCGTGAGATCGCGCACGACAATCACGCCACCCCCGATCATCGCCGGGAGTGGCTGGCACGTCAGCATCAGCCGGCGCTGCGAAAGAATTGGTTGCAGGGTCGTGGTTTGCTGCTCACCTGTCGCCAAGGCATGGCTGATCAGGTCGTCGGCGTAATAGTCGCGCAACACCGTGATTAAGCTCTGATTAGCGATACGGTCGAACTGCACTTCGAGAATCTCGGCCACCACCGGGTTGGCAAACGAGATCCGCCGGTCGGCTTCGAAAATCAACAAGCCCTCGCCCAAGCTGCTCCCAATCGCCTGGAGCAACCCCGGCAACTTGTCGAAGGCCGGCGGTGGCGGTGCAGACGGCGTAGCCACCGCCTGCGCGAGTTTTTGCTGGAGCCTTAGCGCCCATCCGCTCACAAACAAGAGTGCGACGAGCAGTGCGCCGCTTAACCACCACATGAGGTATGCTTAGGAGTACGCTGGGACCGGCACGTCCTCAGGGCTCTGGAAGCGGTAGCCGATGCCACGCACCGTAGTTACATACTCGGGCTGAGATGGGTCACGCTCGATCTTTTCACGCAGCCAGCGCACATGCACATCGACCGTCCGTGAGTCACCAATGAACTCGTAACCCCACACCCGTTCGAGCAACAGATCGCGCGACAATGCCATCCCCCGATGCCGCATCAAGCACGCCAACAGATCGAATTCCTTGGCCGATAAAGCAACTTCCTGCTTACCTCGCCACATCCGGCGCGAACCGGTATCGACTTTAAGCTCGCCGCTTTGAAGCACCTCACGTTGCATACTCGCGTTGTCACGTTGGCCCCGCCGCAGAATCGCGCGCACCCGCGCCAGTAATTCGCCCAGGCTAAAGGGCTTGATTACATAATCATCGGCTCCCAACTCCAACCCGGCGATGCGGTCCACCTCGTCCTGGCGCGCCGTCAACATCAGGATCGGCACCGCCGACTCGGTTCGTAGAATGCGGCAGACCGAAAAGCCGTCAAGCCTTGGCAGCATGACATCCAGGATCACCAAATCTGGCTGCGAACTACGGGCCAGTTCCAGACCTTGTACACCATCGGTCGCGTGCAACACCGTATGGCCTTCACGCTCAAGATTATAGCGCAAGGTCTCGCCTAGCACCGCCTCGTCTTCGACCAGTAAAATCGTTGGCATAGCAGTATTGTAACAGGTTGCAGCCGGGCGGCCTTAACCCTTCAGCTATTCTGGTTGAGCAACCACTCCAGAGCGAGCAAATAACCGCGCCAGCCCAGCCCCGCGATCTGCCCGGTAGCAATCGGTGCAATCACCGAGGTATGCCGAAAGGCCTCACGGGCATACACATTCGAGAGATGCACCTCGATCACCGGCAGCTTAGTCCCCGCGAGCGCATCGCGCAGCGCATAGCTATAGTGCGTCAATGCACCAGGGTTGATAATAATCCCGTTGCTCGTGGCCGTCTCGGCCTGGATAATGTCGATCAACGCGCCTTCATGGTTGGACTGAAATGCGCGCTGCGTTGCGCCCGCAGCCGTCGCATGGCTCTCCAATGCTGCATTAATATCTGCCAGCGTCGTGGTGCCGTAAATCTGCGGCTCCCGTGTCCCAAGCTGGTTCAGGTTCGGGCCATGCAGGACAAGAATATGCATCTTAAATACCCGTGAGCGCGCGACCGTCTGATAACAGCTGCGGAATGATCTCCTGGCTGTGTGCCTCGCAATAGACCCGTAGTAACGGCTCGGTGCCCGAAAAGCGGATCAGTAGCCACGATCCGTCCTGAAACAGAAATTTGTAGCCACCCTCCGTCGTCTTTTTGATAACTGCTAGGCCGCCTAAGGTCGCGGGTTGGGCATCGGCAACGCGCTGCACAATCGTTGGCCGCTGCTCCGGCGGATAGGTCATATCAATACGATCATAAAAATGCTGTCCGACCTTGGCAAAGAGCTCTTCGAGTAGCTTCGAGGGCGTTTTATTGCGCTTGAGCATAAAGTCGATCAGATACAGGCTAGCCAGGATGCCATCGCGCTCGGGAATATGGCGGTCGAAGCCAAAGCCGCCCGACTCTTCGCCGCCGATGATCGCTTTTTGCTCGATCATTTTTGGTCCGATGTATTTGAAGC
>JBBRHB010000147.1:0-9661 GCA_038223355.1 Chloroflexales bacterium | reverse complement strand
AGCAAGCAGCACCGGCGCGGCAGGCCAGCCGTCACTCTCCCTGCCCTGCGCGAGCCGTTCAAGACCATGCGTGATCAGTGCCGTCAGCGTCTGCTGACGGTAGCCGGCTGAGCCGCGCAGATCATCGATCGGTGCCACCTCCGCGCAGGCAACCCGACCGGCCTCTGCACAGACTCCTGCATCGAGTCGTTTACCACTGAGGTAACTCTCCGCTTGTCGCGCACGAACAATCGTTGGTGCGACACAGCCGAGCGCAATGCGCGCCTCTTGCACGACCGGTGCCTCCCGGCCATGGCTGCTATCACCGACGGTCAACACCATCGCTATGTTAATCACCGAGATCGCCTGGGCGCGGCGTAAGCCAAGTTTGAGGAATAGGCCACGCTGATCGTTGCGTAATGCTGCAAAGCGAATCTCACGGATCAGTTCATCTGGCCGCAGCACCGTGCGCCGAAAGCCGGCGTAAAAATCACGTAGCGGCACGATGCGGTCACCCTCCACGCTAGCGAGCACCACCTCGGCATCAAGGGCCATGAGCGGCGTAATCGTGTCGTTAGCGGGCGACGCGGTCACGAGATTGCCGGCAAGGGTGCCGCGCGTCCGAATCTGCGGCGCGCCAACCTCCCAGCAGGCTTGCGCCAATGGCAAGGCATGCACAACGCAAGGCGCACTGGCGATCACATCGTTATGCGTGGTCAGGCCGCCAAGCTGAAGCTGCCCATCGACCTCGTGAATATAGCGAAGTTCGTCGAGTCGCGTAATATCGATCAACGTCGTCGTCGGTCGTATCCCACGCTGCAACTCCACCACCACATCCGTCCCACCCGCAACAATCCGGGCCTCCGTTGTATGGTGGCGTAAAAGCTCAAGGGCTTCTGACAAGCTTGCGGGCTGTAGATAGCTTTGCCACATCTAGAATTCCTTTTCAGTTGCTCCATAACATCCACCCGGGGCATAGCTGATCATGCCGGCCGACGCGGCCTTACGAACCGGCCGGCCGGAGCCGCAACAGTCTGACCATCCAGACAAACAGTGATGCCACGTAGCAACGTGCGGACGACGCGTCCGCGCAACGCCCGACCAACGTAGGGGCTATGTTGATGGCGATACGCCAGGTCGGTAGATTGTAGAACAAACTCGGCTGCGAGATCAACTAACACAATGTCGGCGTCGGCACCCACCCGCAACTCGCCTTTCTGCGGCAGGCCGAAGCGCCGGGCAACATAACCGGATGTTATGTCGGCCAGAGCCGTCAACGGCAACTCGTGCTCATAGTAGCCAGCGGTCAGCATGATCGCCAACAGCGACTGGCAGCCTGAGATGCCGCCCCAGACCTGGAAGAAGTCGGAGGAGCTCTTAAGCTCGGCCGGCGCGGGCGAGTGGTCGGATGCGACCATGGGTAGGCTGCCATCGGCCAACTGCTGCCATAGCTCGGCCTGTTCAGCGCGGGGGCGCAGCGGCGGTGCGCATTTGGCGACTGCACCAAGCTCCTCCATATCCTCGTCAGTCAGCACCAGATAATGCGGGCACGTTTCACAGCTAACATCTACGCCACGCAGCCGCGCGGCTGCGACCAACCGAACCCCGCGGGCCGTGCTGACATGCACAATATGTAAAGCACAGCCGGTATCCTCAGCAAACACGATCGCGCGGCTGATGGCTTCGAGCTCTGCAACAACCGGGCGAGATCGGAGATAGTCGCGCACGCCTGTCCGGCCTTCGGCCATCGCTCGTCGAGCCAAGGCGCCCGTCAGGCGATCATTTTCGGCATGGACAGCGATCAGGCAACCTAATTCAGCGGCTTGAGCCATCCCCTCGTAGAGCGTCAGATCGTCAACTGCCTCGAAGTCCGACGTGCCGCTCTGCGACATGAATGCTTTGAAGCCGATCACGCCCCGCGTTGCCAGATCGGGCAAGTGCGCAAGATTACCCGGCACCAGTCCACCCCATAACGCAAAATCAACGAACGATGCTGCTTGCGCGGCGGAGCATTTGAGATCAAAGCTTGCTCCATCGATCGTCGGCGGATGGGCATTGAGCGGCATATCAAAGTAGGTCGTTGTACCACCGAGCGCCAACGCGGTCGTGCCGGTCGCAAATCCTTCCCATTCCGTGCGACCCGGTTCATTAAAATGGACATGGGCATCGATCACGCCCGGGAACAGATGCAGGCCGCGTGCGTCGATTTCGGTTCGGATGGTCCCCGCGAGCGCCGGCCCAAGCGCTGCAATCTGGCCATCTGCAATGGCCACATCCACGACCTGTATATCGCTGCCATCCACCACCGTCCCTTGCCGGATCACCACATCGTATGTGCTCATATGTTCATCTGCCTGTGAGCTAGCTGTTGTAGAAAAGTGTTCAAAACGGCCAGCGCGACTGCGATGTCCTCCGTCATTACCGACTCGGCCGGGTGGTGGCTGACGCCTGCTTTGCACCGCACAAACAGCATTGCGATAGGCGTCAGGTCGGCCAGTACCACGGCATCATGGCCGGCACCGCTAACTAGGAAGCGCGGCGGATAGTCATGGGCCGCCACCGCTTGCGCGAATAACTCCGTCAACTGTGGGTCACAGGCTACAGAGTTGCTCGTTTGCAGCAGCTGCCATTGCAACTCGATGCCGCGCTGGACACATAGCTGTGTAGCGCCGTGGTAGAGCTCCTGACAGGCTGCTTCCCGGACGCCATCCCGACGGTGTCGTACATCAAGACTCACGTTCACTCGTCCGGGAATAACATTACTGGCACCGGGATCAACGACCATTTGCCCGACTGTCGCCACCAGCCCATCCGTCTGCCGGGCCAACTGCTCGACTGCCAGCACAAATTCAGCAGCGGCGCAGAGTGCGTCCTGGCGTAGGGTCATCGGCACCGTGCCAGCGTGGCCAGCAGTGCCATTGAAGCCCACTGTGATACGACTTTGACCAGCAATCGCCATGACAATCCCCACTGGAAGATTTTCAGCTTCCAGCACCGGCCCTTGCTCGATGTGCAACTCACAATAGCCCAACAGATCACCTGGCGCACGGCGGTCAGCCGCTAAAGCGCACGGATCACCACCAAAGGCCACGATGGCGTCATGCAACGTCACACCATCGGCATCGCTTAGGGTGAGTGTTCGGGTATCGAAGCTGCCGGCAACAACCCTGCTGCCCAGATAGGTACTCCCAAAGCGCAGCCCTTCCTCATCCACGAAGGCCAGCAACTCAACGGCAAACGGCAAGCGTTGGTCGGCCCGCTCCATTTGTTCGATGGCTTGGAGCGCGAGCAACACACCCAGCGGTCCATCGTACTTACCAGCATCCCGCACCGTGTCCAGATGCGAGCCAAGCAGTAGAGTCTGCGTCGCCCCCGCACTGCCCGCATAGCGGCCTCGCAAATTACCAATATGGTCTTCCCACACTGACATACCAGCCGCGCGCATCCAGGTTGCTACCATCTCATTGACCCGGCGTAGAGGGGGCGACCCGTAGCGCCGTGTCAGTCTATCTGGCTCTTCGCTCCACCGCGCGAGCTCCTCGATGCGCTCCATCACCAGCATGGCCGCATCACGCTCAACCATCGTTAACTCCCACGGTACGTGCTGTAGGACCAGGGTGATACGAGCAGTGGCACATGGTAATGCGCACTCGCATCGGCAATGCCAAAGCGGACCGGCACTTCGTCGAGAAAGGGCAACTCCGCCGCCTCATCGCCGTGCATCGCAAAATAGGGGCCGACCCGAAAGACAAGCTCATAGAGACCCGTCGTAAGCTCGTCGCCTTGGAGCAAAGGCTGGTCGGTCCGACCCCCGGTATTGGTACTGACGGTTTTGAGCAAGCGCCGCTCACCCGACACTACAATGCGCCACACAGCTACTTCTACGTGCGCAGCCGGGCAGCCGTGGGCCGTATCAAGAATGTGGGTCGTGAGGCGACCGCCCATAAGAGCCTCCCGGTATTAGCAATTACGGCTGGAGAACACGCTTCGTGAACGACATACTAGCACAACGCAGGCAGAACGAGTAGCAGCATGCCTCTCCTTAAATCCTCGCCCCCGCGTCGGAGAGGGTGGTCACCGCAGCGACCGGGTGAGGGGCGGCCACTCCCGCTTAAGTGCTACGTCCCTCTATCGGCGGCTGGTCCACGACAGGTGTCCATCGTATCACCATGGCGGCAAGCTCGACCGCATTAATCGGCTTACTTAAATAGTCATCCATACCGGCTGCCAGGCAGGCTTCGCGATCCTCTGGCATGGCGTTCGCGGTTAGGGCTATAATGCGCGGCTGCCGCCGTTGTGGCAGTTCGGCGCGAATCCGGCGGGTCGCTTCCAGGCCATCCATCTCTGGCATCTGCACATCCATGAGGATAAGATCATAGGGCTGACGGTGGAGCGCTGCCAAAGCCTCGAGCCCATTTGCAACCGTATCTGTCTTATAGCCGAGACGCCGGAGCATGAGCACCGCAATTTTCTGGTTGACGGCATTATCCTCCGCCAGCAACAGGCGCAACAAACTGGTCACGGGCTTGGCCGGCGGTTGCGGCCCAACAGGGAGGACAGGTGAGCGGGCATCCTGGCCTGTGAAAATCTGAAACAGGGTCGCATACAACTGTGCCTGCTTGACCGGCTTTGTAAGGATTGCGGCATACAGGCCGCGCGTCAAGTCGTGAGCGGCTTCATGCCAACCAGAACTGAGGAGCACGAGTGGCAGCGCTGTTCGCTCAGGAAGCTCCTTGATTGCCCGTGCCAGCGCAATACCATCGAGACCATCCATGTGCCAATCCAACAGCGCTGCATCACAAGGCTCAGAATTTTCGAGCCACGTGAGAGCGTCTCGTCCATTTTCGAGCACCGTCGCCGCCATGCCCGAATGGCTCACCTGGTGGTGCAAAATACGTCGACTCGTTGCGTTATCATCGACAATCAGTAGATGCTTGCCCGCCAACTGCGGCTGTTCGTTCCCCAAGTAAATTGCCTGTTCCTCAGGAGCACTTGGTGCCTCGATCGTAAAATGAAAGGTGGAGCCTTCTGCCGGTACACTTTCAACCCACATTTCTCCGCCTAAGAGCGTGCACAAGCGCTTGCAGACGACCAAGCCTAGCCCCGTCCCGCCGTATACGCGCGTCGTGGAAGCATCAACCTGGCTGAACGGCTGGAAGAGCCGGTCAAGCCGGTTAGCAGGAATACCAATGCCGGTGTCACGAATCAGGAAGTGCAACATGGGGCGGGTAGCTGCTGGCGGCTCCGGCCAGCCCTCTACCGTCAGCAGCACCTCGCCGTGCGGTGTGAATTTAACTGCATTGGTCAGCAAGTTGACCAGAATCTGCCTTAAGCGTGTTACGTCACTCACAATCATTCTCGGCACGCCTTCATCTACCGACACAAGCAAATCTAGCCCCTTCTGGCCGGCCGGCTGTGCGACGAGGTCCAGCGCGCCTTCGATGCAACTCCTGAGGTCGAAGGGCTGCAGTTCAAGATCGAGCTTGTTGGCCTCGATCTTGGAAAAGTCGAGGATATCGTTGATGATGGTGAGCAGACTTTCGCCACTCTGGCGAATCGTTTCGACAAACTCGTGCTGTTCGGCGGTCAATTGTGTGTCTAGCAGCAGACTCGTCATACCAATGACGCCGTTCATTGGTGTGCGAATCTCGTGGCTCATGCTCGCCAAAAATGTGCTCTTGCTTTGATTCGCAGAATCAGCAGCCTCGCGCGCACGCTGGAGCGTGATCTCGACTTCTTTCCGGTCCGTGATATTCTGGACCGCGCCTAAGGTGATCGGCGCTGGACCATCTTGTCCCTCACTGGTCACGCGCGCGTAGTCGCGTAGCCAGTGAATTATACCGGTACTATCAACGAAGCGAAACTCCGCAATGTGTGGCTCGCCGCCCGCCAGGACATGCATGTGTGCTTGCACCAGTACCAGATCCTCGGGCGGTAGCGCGAGTTGCCAGCCGCCGCGGCGAGTAAGCTCATCAGGCGAGAATCGGAGGAGGCGGGCAATTGCCGGGGCCATCCAGGCCACTGATGGCACATCCGCCTCCGGGAACGGCATCTCGTAGAGATCGTCCGACGTTAACTCGACAATGGTACGGAGGCGCGCTTCACTATGGCGGAGCGCTGCGGTGCGCTCAAGCACTTGTGCTTCAAGACTGGACCTTGCCAGAGCAAGCTCCTGGTTGACGGCGTAGATTTGATCCACGAAACGAACGAGGCGACTTCTATACTGCCAGAGCAGCAGCAAAACGAGGCCATCGAGGAGGGAGATACTGGTTAACAACACAACCATATCGTTGTGCGCCAACAAAGGCAGCGGAGCCCTGGTCCCCGCGATTTGGAGCACAAGAAACACTGCCAACCAACTGACAAGCGTGAGGCGTTCGAGTTCGCGGGCATTTAGAAACGGCAGAGCGCCGGCGATGGCCACGATCTGGATCAGTACAGCCGCCGGCCAGACCATTGGCACAAGTAACACCTCGCACATGCCGGCTGCCAACAGCCCAATTCCGCTGACTGCGCTCGCTCGGTGTAAATGACCACGACGCAACTGCACTCGGGCGTACCACAGGACCGCCACATACCAGAATGTAATGCCACCCCCGATACGACCTTCGAGCGTGCCCACGACAACGCCAGCGATAACCGCGACCGTCCCCAGAATCACCATGATGACGATTTGCCAGTTCAGAAATCGGCTGAGCCATGCACGCTCTAGCGATTGTTGCGCTTCAAAAGAGGTCTCCATGGTGGTTTAGGTCATCACCATCATGTCGAAGTTCGTGCCCTCCCAGCGTTCGACCGCGCTCCAATAGAAGGTGAAGCTGAGAATAGAACCGGGCGCTAGGTTAGTGGTGGGTAACTCAGCGACGTGCACACCCAACCCCGTATCTGTTGTAAGCGTATCCTGCATGGTTTTCCAGTTATCGGTACTCCAATGGACGGTCGCCGCCGCTAAGACTTCGACCCGTAACCGTTTACCTGTAGGCAAAACGCGCGATTTGTGGCTGAATCGCCAGATGGCGTGGGGTGAGCCGGTTTTTTCGACTAGGTAGCGCTGTACGGTTTCGGGTGGACAATCGAAGACACGTTGCTCACGCACCGAGCGACAGAGCTTAATATACTCGGCGTGGGCCCATACGAGCGGCATAGCCGAGCCACTCGGGCGACCGAAAAAGAGTTTGCGCTCGGCAATATCGGGGGCATCCCAGATTTGCTCGGGGATCATCCCGCCTTCGTTCGCAAACGAAGCCATTACATCCCGCAAGCGCGTAGCTTCGGCTTTGCGTCCGGCCGCTAGCTCATAATGTGCGCGCTCGCCGGTGAACAAGGGCCACAGCCGGCCGATGCCGTTGCCGTCGAAAGGCGATCCATCCTCGTGCTCACCATAGCCATCGTCGTTATAGCGATGCCAGGCGGGGCCGGTCGGCGTCTCAACCCGCAAGAGGGTATCGATCACCGTAACGGTGTTAACAATCCGGGGATCGTCGGCCGCCCGCAAGCCGAAGCGCACTAACGCGAGCGCATCCGGGCTCACAACTTCTGTCGCCGGGGCGGAGTTCGAACCCATCGGCCGATTTTTGATCGGCACGCTATCGTCCTTGATCGAGCCGTCGTCCGGTGCCTCCGGTGGAGCGATCCGTACATAATAGCCTTCCACCCCACAACGACGGGATACGTCGGTATCGGTCACGTAGGTCCAGCGCTCGATACTAGCATTCCAGACATCTGCAGTTTCACGCAAGAAGCGCGCGGTTTGCGGCTCGCCCTGCATCTCGGCAAACTCGGCCGCTGCCAATAGGGCACTAATTTCAACCGCCAATGTAAAAGGTGAATAGCCGGGATCTTCTTCCCAACGATCTTGTTGTGTGACCGGTCCATTACGCACCAGGAAGCTGGCGGCCTTTCGAATCATCGGCCACAACTGCTTGCCCTCATCTACACTCAGTGTACCCTCATGCCAAGCTTGCGCCGTTAATAAAATCGGGAACCCGACCTCGTCCATTTGCACACCCTGCCAGTAGGGCGTGCCATCGAGCCACATATTCTGGAGCCAGCGCCCATCTGCCTCCTGGGTGATCAGGAGATAGCGCAATACGCGGCGTGCTGATTGAGCAGCACCTGTGGCCATTAAGCCGCCCACCGTCTCGACTAAGTCGCGTGTCCAGACGAGGTGGTAGCCCCCGAGGTCATCATCTCCTTTCGAGCTGCCCCAGGGGATCGAGAGACTAGCAATCAAGCCACCCGGAAACTGCTTGGCTTCGTGGGTATGCAGGACCATCGCACTTACCCGGTACAGGTTGATCCCATCCTTGCCGAGGCTATCCAGGTCAAGCAGTTTTGCGTGCCACTGCTCCCACCCATTGATATACTGTTGCAGGACAGTATCGAAACCATCAAACAAGCTGGCCCGAGCATGGTGGCCGGCCGATAAGGCGTGTAAGCCAAACGCGATAACGAGCACAAAATGTCCGTCATCAGCCATCAAGTCGACTTCCCCAGTCAGGGCAATATTGCCATTCTCCGCTCGCTCATAAGCGCGCGTGAGTTGATGGTGATTGGCCAGTTCATGCCAATCATCATCTGGACCAACATAGCTGACCGAGCGCGTCTTCCAGCCCGACGAGCAAGCAAAGGCCAGCGCGGCCTCGCCTTCTCGGTCAGCAAACAGCATCGGCACGCCCTTGGTATCGCCCAGCCAACCACTATTGCCGTAACCGCGATTACCCAGATGTGGCGCGAGCATGGCGTAGACATGGTAGTCGGCAAGAGTCCCTTGTAACGGCACAAAACGCGTCCGTTGCAGCACAACATCACGCTGCGGGTCGGCAATAAACTCTTTCTCAATGCGATAGCGGCCATCGACGTCTGTGTTCGTGATGCGGTAGGCTGGCACGCCTGTACGGATATACTCCACAGTGGTATGCGTGCTACGTTTTTCCTCGGAAAAGAAACCTTGGCCATCGGTGACGATTAGGCCCATGTCACGTGTACAGGCGAGGTCCACCCGAGGATAATAGATTTCGTTCAGAATGCCATGGCTCAGCGTAAACCAGACGTGGCTGGTAGTAGAAAGCGCCGTGCCAACGCCATGCTTGGCACTTGACGTCCAGCGCGGCAAGATGCCAGGGCCGCCGGGGGCTATTTGTTCGCTTTGCATCACAATTGCCTTTACTTGCTCCACTCAATCACGACTTTTATTTCGTCGGCGTCATGGGTCGTTAAGGCCGTTTGAAAGTCGGTGGCCGGGTGGCGGTTGGTAATGAGTTTGGCGACATGATCGCCCCAGCGTAGGTGAGCGTTGAGCAGATCATCGACCGCCATCTGGAAGTGAGCACGGGCAGCGTTCACACTGCCGATCAGCAGTTGGTTGTCCAGCACCAGTTGCCGCACCAACTCCGCGCCTGGAATTTCTAAAGGACGGTCGCCACCCGGAATGCCCGTTAGGACATAGGCACCGTTGATGGCCAGGGCATCAATGAGATTGAACTCGAGGGCGGCGACACCGGTTGCCTCGACGATTACATCCATAGGCCCGATCATATCATCGACCTTATCAGCCGTCACTTGCCGGCCATCGATATATTTGCCGTCGATCTGTGCCAACCATTGTGGCCGCGCAGTGTTGGCGTCCACGACGTCCATCCCGAAGACTTCGGCCCCACGCAACCGTAGAATGATCGCCGCG
>JBBRHB010000146.1:0-9666 GCA_038223355.1 Chloroflexales bacterium | reverse complement strand
TGAAAAGGCGAATTGGCGCAGCACGTAGTCCTGCAACTCTGCCGTGAAATAGATCAGGACGTTGCGGCACAACACCAAATCAATCCGGGGAAAGGGCGCGCTCTGACTCAGATCTTGCTGGCCAAAGATCACCATCTGACGTAAGGCCTTGGTGACACGGTAGCCGTCCTCGACCTGCTCGAAAAACCGTTCGCGATATGCGTTGGATACCCCACGCAAGAGTGGTGCAGCGTACAGCCCATGTCGGCTGAAGCTAATAGCGGCTTCATCAACATCCGTGGCAAAGATCTTAATCGTCCACTCCGGCAACTCGGCTGCCAGCATATCAGACAGGACCATCGCCAGGGAATAGGGCTCTTCGCCGGTTGCACAGCCCGCTGACCATAGCCGCAGCACATGATCCTGTTGCCGCGCGGCCTCAATCAGTGGGGGTAGGACAACCTCACGCAACAGCGCAAATGCTTCGGGATCGCGGAAGAATTGGGTGACATTAATCAAAAAGGAATTAACCAACTCGCCGACCTCGCGCGGATGGACGCGCAAGTATTGACCATAGCTCTGCATGGTTTCGCAGTGGGTGACTGCCATACGCCGCCCAATGCGCCGGATGATCGTCGACGTTTTGTATAAACCGAAATCAATGCTGGCATGGCGGCGAACCATCTCCACGATTGTTTGCAGCACATCGGCCGTATCGCTCGCGACCGGTAAAACCTTTGCATCGCCGACCAGATCATGCAGCAGCGGTCCAATCTTATCGATCTCGGCCTGGCTGTCGATCAAAAGCGGCGGAATCGTGTGCAGTACCGCCGGATAGCGCGGGCTAGCTTGGCTCTGTGCTACGATCGTGCCGCCAGCATTCTTGGCCTCGACCGCGCCGACAATACCATCGGTGCCTATGCCACTTAACAGCACGACGATCAGCCGCTCGCCATAGACCCTGGCGGCTGCCGCCAAAAAGGTGGCGACCGGAGCGTCCACCGCATGGTCGCGCCCATCGGCGACACTAATCTGCCCGTCGGCGAGCGTCACCTGGCGATGGGCCGGTACAATAAAAATTGTGCCCGCTGTCAGATTTGCCACTCCTGTGAGTGCTTGTACCATCATCGGGGTATAGCGGCTGAGCACCGTGGCGAGGTTGGCAAGGCGGGCCAAGTCGAGCGGCAGAGCAATGATGGTGGGTGCTGCCAGCTCGGGCGGCAGACTGCTGATGAGTGCCGGTAAGGCCTCCGCACCGGCTACCGAGGGGCCAAGCACAACGATCAGGTCGTCGACGGCGGAGTGTCCTGCCACAGTCATGCTTGCTCCGATGCTATTGCGCTCGCTGCAAGCGGTTCAACGGTACTTACCTCAGGCTGTCCTAACACCCGTTGCAGCACATGCGCACGCTGCTCAGCCTGCTGTATTTTCTCCACGAAGCGCTGCGCTAACCACGGCTGATTGCTTTCGTGCGCTCGCTTCGCCAGACGCCGTGCTAAGCTAATACTTTCTTCCAGCGTCTTAAGCGCAGCCCACAATGCCTCTTCGATCACGTCGGCTTGTTCGGCCAGCACACTTTCTGTTGAGAAGGCATGGCCCACCCGGCAGCGAAAGCGCAGGAGCTCACCGTCCTGCAGTTCCGACAGGATCCCACCGCACCCCGGACACGAAAAGGCCGAAGGGGTGCAGGGATGGTCCTCGGCATCAATTGCAGTGGGGTCGAACGCAGCTATGCGCGACTCAACTTCCCTGTCCTCAGCCACGGGGCAGACTCCTTCCTGAACCGGTGTATAGGCTAGTTGCATGAGCAGAGGACCCAGCTGTGCCAACGGTACGCAATGATCAATGTCAACATGACGGCGGGCGCTCTGCGGCATACTGGGGTAGAGCGCTTCGTGTGGGTCCTGCACGACGGCGATCCCTCCTTGGCGCTTGACCTCCAACATGCCGGCCGTGCCATCATCCAACGACCCCGTCAAGATCACACCTACGACGCGTGGTCCATAGTTAACCGCAGCCGATCGAAACAATGGATCAACGGCCGGGCGATGGCGGTTTTCGCGCGGACCGCGGACCACCTCGACCTGCTCCCGGCCCACCATCAGGTGATGGTCGGCCGGTGCAACATAGATCTGGCCGCGCCGGATCGGGGTACCATCGCTCGCTGCGGCGACCGGCAGATTACAGGCACGGTTCAAAATGCCCGGCAGCATACTAGGCGTTTGCGCCGGGATGTGCAACACGATGAATATCGCAGCCGGTAAATCGGCGGGTAGTTGTCGGACCAAGGTCAAAAGCGCTTCTACGCCACCTGCCGATGCGCCGATGACAATAATATCGTGTCCCTGCACGTCGGATCTCCCTACTGTGCACCGCTATAACGAGCTTCAGCTATCAGCATCGGCCACTGGCAAAGACCGAGCCACCGATCTTGTCGTGCACTGTTATGATACACTGGCCTCCATAAATTGCCATTGGCTTGTCCCGCCGGAATTTCTTCTGGCATGGCCATTGCTTGATGATACGCCAGTGTATGTATAGTGAATAATTACCCGTGATCGCGTCTAGAGAACTGTTATGACCGAAACTGCATCAATGCCACAGCATCAACCACTAATCTTGGTTGTGGAAGATGATGCCGATACCCAGCAGATGCTTGAGGATCTGTTGTCCGGGGCAGGTCATCAACCCATCCTTGTTGCATCGGGTGAGGCAGCCCTACACTACCTTTCTGACCATCCGGTGGATTTAATGCTATTAGACCTACGTCTACCAGGCATTGATGGTTTTGAGGTCTGCCGACAATTGCGGGAAGTTGACGGCTCCCAATTACCAGTCATTATGTTGACCGCGAACAAGCAAGCACAGGGCGTGGTACAGGGGCTTAACTACGGGGCCGATGATTACCTAACCAAGCCCTTCCTCCCGTCCGAACTGCTAGCACGTGTCCGCCGTCTGTTACAACGCATGGCAAAAAGTCGCTCGCTCATTGATGAGAATGAAGGGCTACGCCGCATGTTACAGCTGACACAGCATGATCTCGATCTTGCCCAAACGGTCTCCAACAGTGAAGGCCTGTTGCATCGAGAGTTTTTACATAATGTGACGACGCATCTGCAAGCCCTGTGTGGTGTGATCGAGTCCGAGTTTCGCCGCACACCCCCTGGTGCTGGTCGCGAGGTCGTGCAGCGCATCCTTGGCCGCGTGCGCGGTGCAGCACTGGTATATGAAGTATCCGAAGCGCTCCAAAATGACCCCGTCCGCGTTGATGTGCTCATCGAAACGATTGCGAGCGCCGTCAAGAGTATTTATAGCCCCCGCAAACGCTTGCCAGTGACGGTGGAAGGTGGCCCGGTAGAGTTGCCTCTGACCTATGCTTCACCCCTGGCAATGGTCATCAACGAACTAGTCACCAATTGCTTCAAACACGCCTTTCCGAACCAGCGCTTTGGCAAGATTACCATTGAGTATGCGCTTGCTCCGGCCGGCTTTACTATACGACTGGCGGATGACGGTGTCGGTATGGTTGCCAATGCGACGGTGGGCCGTGGGCGCGCCACGGTCACCGAACTGATACAACATCTAGGTGGCAATGTAACCTGGCAAAGCAGCGATACGGGCACAACGGTAGACGTGCAGGTGCCTATTGCCGTGCCGGCCGCCTAGCAACGGTGTCGGCATGTGCATTGCTACGCTGCGACGTAGATAGCGGAGGCCAGCATGACCAAAACAGTGGTGGGCTTATTCGAAACGCAAGAGGCGGCGGAAGCAGCAGTGAATGCCTTGCTTCCGCTTGGCTATACGAATAATCAGATTGGTGTGGCACTGCGCGGCGAAACCCGCGCGGCCAGCGCAAGCTCAAACGATCCATTGCTAATGGACGTGCGCACGGATGCGAGCGGTGTGCGCAAGGTTCTCGACCAAGGTGCAACGAGCGGCTGGAATGCGGAGGAGTATGCCAACAAGTTGAATTACGGCGGCGTAGTAGTCACTGTACAAGCTGAAGAGACCCAGGTGGGCCAGCTCCAGAGTTTGCTACAGCGTCATGGTGCACTCGATCTAGCTGCGCGCCAACCAACCCAGACGATTGATCCAACCGAGGCGGCGGTTCAGGAGGCCGACGCGGTCGATAAGCCCGCGACGGCTACTGTATCTCGTGACCTCAACCAACAGCCGGCCTCGGATAGATCCGCAGATGTCCCGGCTGCTGCGGCAAACGTACCTTTGGCAAGTGGGGCTGACGTTGCGGCGACCAAGCCCAGCGGTATCGCGACGCTACGACCGGGTGAAGGTGACACCGGAGCTACCACCCCGCCGGATAGCGCAACCATCGCCACACCTGTTCAAGGCCTACAGCAAGAGCAAGGGCTTGTTACCCGCCAGCGCCCGCGGGTCCGGACCTATACGACCCATGCCAGCAGCCACCAGCCCAGTGGTGCAGGCTATACAACCCTCGATCTCAACGAAAATACCGAGCCCCAGGTGGAGACTCCCCCGAGTACCATTGCTAGCACGGCGACCGGAACTGATTCTCCGCCCCGCGAACGCGATTTAACGCTTGGGGAGCAATTTGGCGGAGCGATGGAAGACCCTGCCGTGGAGTCCGAGGCAGAAAAGCTTTACCGGACCTTAGAAGGAGCCTCGTAGCCGAACATAGAGAGCGTGGGAGCGCGATCTTAGCGCCCCCACGAACCCGTGGTACACTGGTCTTTGTTAAGAATATCACAAAGGTCGTGTATGCAAAAGGGGTTACGCTCACCGCTGCTGCCCATCTTCCTGATTATTTTTGTCGGTCTAATGGGCTTCGGTATTATCTTACCGCTCCTGCCCTTATATGCCGAAGTCTTCAAAGCCAACCCTGCAACGATTGGCCTCCTGGCCGGTTCCTACTCCTTGGCCCAATTCCTCGTAACCCCCTACTTTGGTGCGTTATCCGACCGCTATGGCCGCCGTCCTATTTTGATTATCAGTCAGGTCGGCACGGTGCTCTCGTACTTGTTGCTTGGTGTTGCCGGTTCGCTCTCGGTTTTATTTATTGCCCGCTTGCTAGATGGCATTTCTGGTGGCAATATTTCGACCGCTCAAGCCTATATTAGTGATGTAACAGAAGAAAAAGACCGTGCCAAGGCCTTCGGGCTGATCGGAGCCGCCTTTGGCCTAGGCTTTATTCTTGGCCCTGCCATTGGTGGCCTCCTGAGTCAGGGCGGTCATTATGGTCGCGCGGCCTTTGCGGCGGCCGCGCGCTCATTGGTATCGTTGTTTCTCACGATCTTTTTGTTGCCCGAGTCTCGGACCGCTGAGCTGCGCAAGCAGGTGCGCCAGCCCCGCTTGATCGATATGGCCGGTGTTAAGCAAGCATTCGGCATCGAGCAGCTGGGGTTACTGCTGATCATCTTTTTTGTCTTCACCTTCTCCCAGGCGGGCTTTCAAAGCATCTTCTCCTTATTTGGTGAACGGCGCTTTGGCTGGGGCCCCAAACAGAACGGCCTCTTGCTCGCCTATGTGGGTGTGCTGGCGGTCCTGGTGCAAGGCGGTGCTATCGGACCCCTGGTCCGCCGTTTCGGCGAGCGGCGTCTCGTCCAGAGTTGTCTACTACTCGTTGGCGCCGGCCTCGCCATGACTGCTTTCGTGACGAGCTGGCCGCTATTACTCTTGACCGTGCTGCCCTTGGGAGTTGGTGCTAGCGTGCTAACGCCAACGCTTAACAGTCTGATCTCGCGCGAAAGTCCGCAGCGCGACTTTGGCCGCATCATCGGTATTTCGCAGGCCGCCGCCGCGCTGGCCCGCGTCGCCGGCCCCTTGATCTGCGGCCCGGCCCTGCAATACCTAGGTACTCCCGCCCCTTTGCTCGTCGGTGCGGCCTGTGTTGTCCTTGCCTGGGTCTATGCCACGCGCTTATACGAGCCTGCCGTGCCAACCAGCGATCCACGCTTCCGTAAAGCCTAGGTGCTGGAGCAGTCGCTCCCCTAACCTGACGGTATGCAGCTCGCTTTCCAATCAAACCACGATGGTGGTCACGAAATCTACAAGCTCCAGGTCGATACGCTCAGCGTCACGCAGTTGACCGTCAACGCCGTCGACGACCAATGGCCGATCTGGGCTCAATAACGACGATCTGGCCCCCCTCGCCCCTCCTCGCTCCGGCGGGCGAGGGCTCGGTCTTGTTAACGCAAAACAGAAAGAATGCGATAATGCGACCATGAAATATGTGCGGTTTAGCGTGGTGCTGAGCGTCCTGATCATCGCCTATATCGCCAGTCAGATCCCGCATGCTCTGTTCTTTGTGGTCACCCCCCTCTGGCTGCTCGGACCCGGCTACCTGACTGAGCGCTACCTCCGATCACGCTCGGGGCCACGGCCGCTGATTGTGCGCCTCACCTTATGGTTAACTTTAAGTCTGGCCCTGATACCTCTCATCTACCTCTGGACGACGACCTTGGGCTTGGCGCTCCGTACTCCGGCGCTCTTGGTTACGACGGCGCTCCTAGCCTTGGGACTTGTGTATTACGGCTGGCGCGACTTGGCCCACGTCCACTGGCCAGCCCGTCGCGCCGGCTGTATCATACCCCTGCTGGGAGTTGAGCTCCTCCTACTGACCGCCTGGAAACGACTGCAAGAGATCGCCGGTCTTGCCTTTCCTCCCTGGGTCGATGCCGTCCACCATGCCCTGATGATCCGCGTGGTATCGGAAACGGGCCGTGCGCCCTACTCGCTACAGCCATATCTGCCGATCGACCCGTTCGCCTACCATTGGGGCTATCATGCTGTCGCAGCCACACTGCTACAGTCAACCCATCTCTCGTTGCCCACCTTGATGTTATGGCTCGGGCAGCTACTCGCAATCTCCTATACCATCGTGCTCGCCGGTGCCGCCTATGCGCTGTGGCAACGCCCCCTGGCCGCAGTCGTGGCCGGTAGCATCGTTAGCCTCGTATCGCTGCTGCCCGCCTATTATTTGAGTTGGGGTCGCTATACCTTGTTAGCCGGCCTGCTGCTTGTTCCGGCCGTGATGCTTGCCAGCCTCGAGCTGCTGCGCTCGCGCGGTTGGCGTTCCCTGGCGCTCTTAAGCCTGCTCCTGGCCGGTCTGAGCTTGATTCACTTCGTAGCCTTTAGCTTGGCGTTGCTGTGGTGTGCTGCGGCTTGGCTGGTGCAGCCCGACGACCTCCCACAGAGGGGCCGCACCCTGCGCTCCTTCGCGCTGGTGGGTGGCCTGACCCTACTCCTGACCGCCCCCTGGATCGGCTTATTGCTCCGGCAAACGGCTGCCGTTAGCACTGCAAGCAGTCCCTTACGCATCGTTGGCAGTGACTACAACAGCATGCCGCTGGAGTTGCTCTGGCTCCCCGGCAACCGCATGCTCGTCGTCGGTGCCCTGGTCGCCGCGTATCTGGGCTTGCGTCAGCGCTCAGGCTCCACCATGACAGTGCTGCTTTGGACATTGCTGGTGCTCTGCTGTGCCAATCCGGTCTGGTTTGGTTTGCCCTACCTGTCGTTTTTTAACAACCGTATCGTCGTGCTGGCGCTCTTTCTGCCGGCCGGTCTGCTGCTGGGCTCAGGGGCCGCCCTACTCGACGATGGGATACGCCATTGGCTTAACCGGCGCTTAGCGCCGCTTGACCGGCCGTTAGCCATGGACGAACCGGTCGGTGCGCTGCAAGGCCCGCTGGCCGCGACTCGGCTCCTGCGGAGTTGGCCGATCCTATGCCCATTCCTTATCGCCGCTAGTCTCCTGTGGAGTGCGCGCTATCTGCTGCCCCGTGACCTCGTCCTCAACCAGGGCCTCGTCTTTGCCCATCCTGATGACCTTGATGCCATCAGTTGGGCTGCCGAAAACACACCTTCGGACGCGCGCTTTGCCATCAACACCGACGGCTGGCTCTACGATATTAACCGCGGGAGTGACGGTGGCTGGTGGCTTCTGCCGCTGGCCGGTCGTCAGGTGAGCACGCCGCCAGTCATCTTTACCTATGGCGACCCTACCTATGTCCAAGCAACCAAACAGCAAACGGCCGAACTTCGCGATGCCGCGGGCGCGTCGCCTGCGGAGTTAGCCGCTTTGATGGATCGCGGCCATTTCGGCTACGCCTATGCGACCCCTGGTGGCCGCATCTTTGATCGTGATCGTTTGCGCGGCTCGCCCCTCTTTCAGGAGGTCTACCACAATGCCACTGTGAGTATCTTCCGGCGGCAATTTTGAGCGGAACACGCTGGTATAATACAGTTCGCTACTGAGCTTCGATATGATATTAGCGGATGGTGTCTCATTCTATGGCTGAAGTAACGGTGCAGTTGAGTGACCGTGAACAAGAAGTTCTACGTCTCGTAGCAACCGGTGCCACCAACCAACAAATTGCGAATACCCTCAATATTAGTATCAACACCGTCAAAGTTCACCTCCGAAATATCTTTGACAAAATAGGTGTCGCTTCGCGCACCGAGGCCAGTATGTATGCCGTGCGGCTGGGGCTAGTACCGATGGGCATGGTCCAGCCGGAGCCCTCCGCTACCGTTCCGATTGTTGGTACGGCCGATCTGCCTGCTGAGCCGCCACCGTTGCTCGATGTAGCTGTAGTCGAGGTTGAGCCGATATCCACAGCACCACTACTACCGGCAACGCCTCAGGATACCGCAGCGCAACCTCAGTCTACTTCACAGCGTCATCGGCTGCTCCTGATCGGCCTTGGCCTCCTAACGCTCGTGCTCGCTGCTGTGATTATTGCCTTGCTTGTTCGGCCGCGTACGAATGTGACGGGGACGGCTCCTATCCTACCGGTCGCTCCTCAACCGGAGCGTTGGCAAGTGCAGGCTGCTCCGCCCCTGTCGCGAACCAGCTTCGCCGTCGCGACCTATGACAATCGCCTCTACGTGCTTGGCGGTCAGACCACCAACGGACCGAGCGGTGCCGTTGAGCGGTACGACCCGGTGACTCGGGTATGGGTGCCTTTAAGCAGTAAGCCGACGCCGGTTAAAAACGTCCTGGCTGCTACCATCGCCGGTCAAATCTTCGTGCCGGGTGGGGAAAGCGCGGACGGTCGGGCTACGAGCATCTTTGAAGCCTATAATCCCCGCACTGAGCACTGGGAAACGCTGCCGGCTCTGCCCGCACCGCGTAGTCGCTATAGTCTTGCTACCGTAGAAGGCAAGCTCTACCTGCTGGGCGGCTGGGACGGCACGACCGCGCGCGCGGAGGTGTGGATGTATGATCCGGCTGCTAAAAGCTGGACTAAGGAGCCGCCCTTACCCGCTTCCCGCCAGAACGCTGGAGCAGTCGTCATCGACGGGCGGATCTATATGATCGGGGGTGAAAGCCCCTCCGGCCCGTTGCGAACGAACGACCGCTTCGACCCTGCCATCGGTGACAGTGGCGGCTGGCAAAGCGGCACGCCGCTTCCCACTGCCATCGCTGCCCCATCCGTGGTTGCTGTGGTCAACACAATTTTAGCCTTCGACCCGGCCCAGCACACGGCGCTGCAATATAGTGCTGTCACCGACTCGTGGGACACGGTGCCCCTGCCTACCTGGGTTGTGCTTGGCGACCGCGCAGTATCGCTAAACACCAGCGTCTTTGTCTTTGGCTCGGCCAACGGTACGAGCCCGCCGGCCCTGACGCAGTATCAGGCGGTATATACGACCTTCTTCCCGAATGCTAAAGCTCCCCAATAACTGCAAAATGCGGCAGTGCGGCGT
>JBBRHB010000145.1:0-9675 GCA_038223355.1 Chloroflexales bacterium | reverse complement strand
GCGCCGGCTCCCCGAGGGCCATAGCAGGCTTGGCCACGCATACTCATCGCTCATAGAAGCAGTATAGCAAAGTCGTTTGGATAGGAGGGCAAGCCTCAGCGGACATGCTGCTGAAAAAACTGGAGAGTTAGGTTGAATAGTTCATCGACCGCAGGCGTGCGTTCGGTGACCAGCAGATAGTGACCCATGCTTTCCAGGATGTGAAGCTCATGGGGGGTGCCGAGGCGCGTTAACTCATCAGCCAGTAATTTGGATTGTGGGAACGGGACAATATCGTCCTTTTTGGAATGGATGAGCATAACAGGGAGATTGAAGTCACGGGCATGGAAGCGCGCCGAGTAGTGCCAGTAGGGCTCGGGATTGCGATCCGGAAAGCCAAGGGCAATGGCAGCTTTATCTAGGCCGAAAGGCGGAGCGATTTCCCCAGCAATGAACTGGCGCCGCAACTCGAATAAATCGGTGGGCGGACCAAGAAACAGAGCCGCTTTAATTGGTTGATCATGCCGTTCGAGCAAGCGGAAGATGTGCAGGCAGCTATAAGAGCCGCCAAGCGCACCGATGCGGCCAGGATCGCCGCGGGGCAACTTGCCCGCATGCAGAGCATTCAACACGCGTTCGAGGTCATCGATATCGGGCTCTAAGTCGAGCGCATAGTCGGGGCCGACGGCGATGACCGCGTACCCTGCCTGCGCCAATGGAATGGAGACGGACTCCCAGTCACCCGCAGGGCCCGGATAGACGGCCAGCAACACCGGCAGCAACTGAGCTTGGCCATCGTTGGGCGTGTAATAGAGCGTGGGCTGGTTCGGACGTCCGTTCACTTCGAAGTGGATGACCCGGCGGATCGCAGTCGCCGGCAGTGGCTTGCTCATCTGTAGAGCTTGGGGAGCGTCAAGCCGAAAGGTCGGCGGGATGGGGATCGGGCGTGGGGGGGCAGGTTGCAGGCGGACGTTGAGTGGTTGAGGGGCTGGGATGCCGACACGCAGGAGGCCCAGGTGCCGGAGCGCCGCGTCAGTGTAGCCGCGTCCACCAGCGATCGGGACATACTCCCCGGCCGGCACGCCCGTGATCACGAAATGGCCGGATGCATCGCTTTCAGCAGTATAAGCCTTGCCATCGTGGGCGGCAATGAGCACGCGAGCTTGGGGTACAGGTTGACCAGTGGCTGTTTGGACGAGGCCTTGAACCGTAGTCGGCGGACCGAGCGTGCGATGGAAGAGCCGGTCCCAGCCTTGGAATAGGTAATATTGCGCGGTGTCGCGGAGCGGCCAGATACGGCTGTCGTTGGTCAGGCCGAACCACGAGCCGAGCACGACGACGATCAAGGCTAGTGCCAGCAGGATTCTGCGACGCATGGTGGTTCCTTTTGGTTGCCTCATTAGCCTACCACACGGTTCGTCGGCAGCAAGGAGCGGCACCTCAAGTTGAGGTGCCGCTTCGAGAGATGGTCGTCGCCGCAGTTGTTTAGCTGCGGATGAGATTGAGCGCGCGGGGCGTATAGGCCGGGAAGACTTGATCCAGATGCGTATTGCCTAGGCGGCGACCAACGATTTCGGCGAGCACGTCGCGAAAGTCAGTGGTAACCTGAAGGTCGCCGGGACCATAGAGCTGCTCGGCGTGGAGCCCCGGCCACTGACTATACACTTTGCCACCTTGAACACCACCGCCAATCACGAAGGCGCAATTGCCATGGCCATGATCGGTGCCACGACTCGCGTTCTCCTTAACCCGCCGTCCAAACTCCGACATAACGGCGATCGTGACGTGATCGGCTCGATCCTGTAAATCGGTCACGAAGGCTTCCAAGCCCTGGCTGAGATCGGCCAGCAAGGTGGCCATATGGCCCTCGGCGCCCCCCTGGGCAGCATGGGTATCCCAACCGCCAATATCGGCGCAAGCGACTTCCATGCCTTGATCGCTCTTAGCGAGTTGTGCGAGTTCCTGGAGCGAGCGACCAAAGGGCGATTTGGGATAGTTGGCACCGTGCGCAGGCTGATAGTCAGGCTTGAGGCGCTGATCGATGGTTTCTAGGACGCTAAAGGTTTGCTGGGCGACACCGTTCAGCATGCCGTCGCCGCCGTAGAGCTCACGCAAGGCCGCCTGCAGTACCTGGCCATCGCTGCCTTTGCCGAGGTGGAATGCGGCAATCGAACTCATCGCCACGGCATTGTTCGTGCCACGCAGCGATGTTTGTAGTAAGCCACCCATGCCCACGGCACGTAAGGGCGAGTCGTTGCTGCCGGCAGTCAGTTGTAAATGACGGCCGAGCCAGCCGGTTGCGAGGCGCTTGTCACCAGGCATGCCCCGTTCCATGTAATCCATGCCATCAAAGTGCGAATGAGTCGGATCAGGCGAGCCGCAGGCCTGGACCGGTGCGAGCAACTTGGCATCATAGAGACGCTTGAAAGGTACGAGCGCCGGGTGAAAGCCAAAAAAGCCATCCAGGTCGAGTACAGATCCGTTGCCCTTGCCGGGCTGCGCAAGCGCGAGGGTTGAGCGCGCGGTGTAATAGTCCGCTTCAGCATGCGGCACCACAATATTTAGGCCATCGGCGGCACCGCGCATAAACACATAAAGCAGGAGATCTTTGCTCGTGCTCTGGGCCATCGTACTCGTAGCTTGGGGCGGTGTGCCGGTATCAAGGAGCGCTCCACCGTTTAGTCCCAAGCTTCGGCCAAGGAATGCACGGCGGTCGAGTCCGGACGTCGTTGTTTCTGTATCAATCATCGTATTCTCCACAATCGTGTTTAGCGCCATTGAAAGATGGGTGCAGCCATTAAGAGGCCAGCGGCAACGGCCGTCCGCTGTTTTAACTGTTGGGGTGAAAGCTTGGGTGCAGCGAACAGCTTGGCGAGCTGCGTTGGCAGTGGCGTCTCGCTATAACCGGGGAGCAAGGCGGCTACCAGCCGTTGCGCACGATCCTGGGGACTCGTTGCACCCTGTACCAGCGGCCCCAAGTCGACCGGCGTGTCTTTGAGCTTCCCACCGGCCAGCGCGAGCGCATAGCGCCAGCGACCTACCAGCCCGGCCGTATTCATCCAAGCGGGAGCGACATCTGGATAGCCGGGGGGGGACTGAGCCCCAAAGATGGCTTGGTCGAGGAGCGCGCATTGTTGGAGCAGCGGTTCAGCCGGGGTTTGGACCCCCAAGGCCCGTGCTGCCGCCACAATATACTCAAAGGGCCGGCGGAACTTTTGTCCGGACGAGGCTGTGAACTCGGGGGAATGGAGGATGGCAGCCGTCACCTGGCGGAGATCCCCACCTGTGGATTGAAAGACCTCGGCAACGTGATCAACAAGCGACTGCGGCGGCTGATCGGCCACAAAGCGACGACATAATTTGGTCGTGATGAACTGGGCCGCGTGGGGGTGCTGAGCCAACAGATCAAGCACGCGCTCGCCATCCTCAATCCCACCCCCGGCAGGGATGGTCGTGCCCAAGACCGTTTTGGCGGTGCGATCATGTTGGTTGGGCGCGAAGTAAAAGGTTCCATCTTTCACAGTCCAACCGGTAAAGCAGCGGGCCACAGCCTCGACATCCGCTTCGGTATAACCGCCATCGACGCTCAGTGTATGCAGTTCCATCAACTCGCGAGCATAATTCTCGTTGGGAGCTTGCTTGCGATTCTGGCGGTTATCCAGGAAGGTTAACATGGCCGGGCTTTTCGCACTGGCACCTAGCAGATCACGGAAACTGCCCAAAATATGCGGGCGGATTGTTTCCCGGTCGTCAACGGGCTTCAGGAAGCGGCATTGGTCCTTGCCAATGAAGACGTTGAAATGATTCGACCAGAAGTCGACCAAGACTTCCTGTAGCTGCCGGCGGCTGGCGAGGGCTCGCAGCATCGTCGCCTGGCGCAGCTCGCTGACGATCTGTTGGGCCTGTTCCTGACCTTGTGCGAGTAAATCAGCAGAAGACATGGAGATCGTCGTGAACTGCGCAAGCTGCCGATCAACCGCGCTATCGTCAATGGCTTCTGGATGCAACTGCTCTTCGAGGTAGGCGTCCATCCCCATCTGTCGCACACGAGCGACTTCAGCGGTCGTGGGGCCAAAGGAGGTGCGGTTCAGCACATGGACGACAGGGTCGCTCGGGACTAAGCCGATCCTACTAAACAGTTGCTGCGCTAAAACGGTTGGTTTGCCGTGGGCGTGGAGTTCAGCAACCGCCCAAGCAGGCAGGCCCACCGCAGCGAGCAAGGCAGCTGAGCCTTTCAGAAATGTGCGACGCGATAGAGCCATATGAACACCCTTGTGTGAGATGAGGTCGGAGTAAGGCAGAAGAGCCTAACGTTGCAACGATGACTTGGACAAGGAGCGAGAGCAAGCTCCCGCTCCTGTGCCGTAGGTAATTTAGTTAGATGTGGCCGTGCTGGTAGCGCTGGGGCTCGGAGTATTCGCGTTTGCGAGGTTGAGGACCACCGAGGCCGCGTCGTTGGCGACATGCGCCTCCTCGCGCGCTTTCACATAGTCCTTCGAGGCGGCGTATTGTTGGGCCTGAGTCAAGGCAGTGTTGGCAATATTCAGATAGAAGGTGGCATCGCTGCCGGCATTACTGCTGGCCTGTTGCGCTTTTGCGATGCGCTGCTGTAGAGCCGTTACGACTTTCGTCACGTTAGCAGCTGCGTTCGGCGCAATAGCAGTGGTAGCCGGTGGCGGCGTCAAACCAGGAACGGTGACCGGGCCGAGCTGCACTCGCACGAGCGCAATCGCAGCTGCCGTCGCGTGGTCACTGGCATTTGCGGTGGCAGTAGCCTCCTTATAGCGCGCGGCTTGGTAATCACTCATGGCCGTTCCATAGAGTGCTTTGGCTTTATCGACCAGCTGAGCTGCCTCAGCCGGTGCATTTGTGGTCGACAGCGCTTGATAGACGGCGATGCGGTTGTAGGCATGCTGTAGGGACTGGGCCGAGCGTGCCTGGGGCGAGACATGCTGCGCTTTTTTGGCTTGGGCCGTGGTGCCTTTCAACTTGGCGCTCTTGGCGTGAAGCTTGCCCTGCGCCGCTTGGGCGGTTGTCGAAGGGACGGCTACCTGGGTTGCCACAACCGGCGGTGTCGTAATGGTCGTTCCTGTGTTGGCATGAGCGAATGAGTAGCCACCCGCACCGAGGGCGGCGACAAGGGCAGCACCAGCGGCGGTCGAAGCAAAGATTTTGCGGTTCATTGGTAAACTCCTGTATCTGTTGGCAACGTTATCATCAACGTTTGCGATAGTTAGAGGATACCGCCGCGATCTGAACCAACCACCTGTCGAAGATAAGGATTTGCTAAAGATTGGTCTGGCAATTGAGGAATGGCTGCTGAGCGTGGCAAGCTGATGGTAACGGCGGTACCTTTACCAGGCGTGCTGTCGATGGCGACTTGGCCATGATGTGCGAGGACGATGGTTTGCACAATGGCCAATCCTAGACCAAAGCCACCACGGGCGCGGGAGCGCGAGCGATCAACGCGGTACAAACGATCCCAGACATAGGGCAGTTCTTGGGCAGGAATACCGATCCCGGTGTCGGCGATACGAAGGGCGATGCCAGTCGCTGCCTGCCCACTGACGGTAATCACGCCACCCGCAGGCGTATAGGTAGAGGCATTCGATAGAAGATTAAGAAACACCTGCCGAAGTTGATCCGCGTTGCCACAGACAGGCAACGGAGCGGGGAGTTGGGCGACAAACTTATGCTGTGGTGCGACAATACGGGCCTGCTCTAGCAAGTCAAGCAATAAAGGCTGCAAGTCAAGCGGTTCGTGCTTCGTTGGCGGTTGCTGATCGAGGTGTGACAACATCAAGAGATCGTTAACCAAGCGACCCAGCCGGTCGACTTCATTACCAATACTCGCCAGCAGCCTACGGCGCTTTTCGGGCTCGGCATCTACTGCCCCGAGCTGCAGGATTTCGATGCTGCCACCAATGGCAGTTAGTGGTGTGCGCAACTCATGGGCGGCATCGGCTACAAAACGCTGCTGCTGGGCAAAGCTTTCTGCAGTTTGGGCGACCATCTCATCGAAGGCAGCACCAAGCTGACCAATTTCATTGCCCGGCGGAAGGTTGAGACGAATCCCAAAGTCGCCTTTAGCAACCTGTGCGCTGGCGGCCACGATGCGGCTTAGTGGTCGCAACACTTGATTGGTGGCCAATGCGGACAACGCCATGCCTACTACCACACATATCAAGGTGCCTCTGAGCAAGTAGTTGACCAAACGGGCAAGTAAGGCATCAGCCGCCTGAATCGAGGTCGCCACTTGCGCGACTGCCACGATGTTGCCGCGTTGGTTGTAGAGCGGCACCAGTAAGGCACGTTGGCGTTGACCACCGCCTGTGCCGGTGTACGAGGGCGACTTATCTGTCGCAACCACTTGCGTAATTTGTTTGGTGAGCGGACGGGGCGGCGGCGGGGGCAATTTGCTGCCCGCAGCAGTACCACGCACGATAGTTTGGCCACGTACCAGGATCGAGCCGTCCGGCGCATAAATGATGGCACTAATACGTGGCTCGGTGAGCGTATCTGCAAGCTCATGGAAGCGGCGCAGGAGTACGGCATCGGGGGGCGCGCTGGCCACAAGGTGAGGGGCAGGTGGCACCGGCCCGAACACGGCATTCGTCGCCGTCAACACGGCTGTCTGCAACTGCTGTTCACGCTGCGTAAACAAGAAGGCTCGTAAGGCGACGTAGAGAACACTACTAAAGGTCGCCAACAACGCGGTGATCGCTAGGCCAACGACCAGCGCAAGCTGGTAGCGAAGTGGGACACGGCGCCAGGTCATGGTCATGGCTTAACCTCGTAGGCTATACCCAACGCCACGCACCGTCTGGATCCGCTGGCGGTCACGATCGCCAAGCTTGTCGCGCAGGGAGCTGATATGGACTTCAACGACATTCGTGTCACCGAAATAATTATAGCCCCAGACCCGGTTCAAAATTGTCTCACGTGTTAGGACTTGGCGGGGATGGATCATGAGCAACTCTAGAACCTCGAATTCGCGGGGGGTAAGATGGACCGGGGCATTATTCAGCGTTACTTCGCGGCTTTCCCGATCTAGTCGCAGCTCGCCGCTTTGCAGGATGTGCGGCAACGCGATTCGGCGGCGGCGTAAGATGGAGCGCACGCGCGCGAGCAGTTCTTTAAATTTGAAGGGCTTGACCAGATAGTCGTCGGCACCCATTTCGAGACCATTCACCCGATCATCGAGCTCGCCGCGTGCGGTCAGCATAATAATGCCAACCTCGCTTTCCTTGCGCAGGCGGCGGCAAACCTCCCAGCCATCAACCCCCGGCAACATCACATCCAGGATCACGACCTCGGGATGGAAGGTGTGGGCGACCTCCAAGGCTGCGGCTCCATCGGCCACGGTTAAGACAGTATAGCCCTCATAGGTGAGGCCGGTTTCAAGAAACTCGGTGATCGTCGGCTCGTCGTCCACAACTAGAATGCGAATGGTTTGTTGCGTTTCTTCGCTGGGCATAGGGACCAAGCTCCTTCGGCACGCTCTGCTTGTACAAAGGCGTGCTGCTAATGACACTATAGCTACCTTTTCTGAAGCCGACACACACAAAAGTTAAAGGAATTCTGAAGGCAGTTTAAACTGCAGTAGTTCTGTTGGCGCGGCGCGTGCTAAAGTAATACCACCAAAGTATGTTGGTAGTCCTCATGGGAGTTAGCCTGTATGCCCAAAAATATCACCATTCAAATTACCGGCAAGGGTATTGCCTTGTTGCTTCTCGTCGCAGCTTTAGTCTGGCTGGCAGTTTCATTCGATAAGATCTTATTCATCCTATTTCTTGCGATTTTGGTGGCCGTCGCCATTGACCCGGCCGTTGACCGCCTGCAAGAGCGCAAGTTGCCGCGCGCGCTAGCGATCGTCATTATGTACATCTTGATCCTAAGTGTGTTCAGCTTTGCACTCGGCCTACTGGTGCCCGTGGTAGCCGAGGAGTTTAGCAGCCTGGGCACGAACTTACCGAATCTGATTCAACAGGCGACGACGCTCCCACAGCGGCTGATCGGACCGTATTTTCCGTCTTTAGCCAGTAGCCTTTCGCTTAACGACTTGGCCCAACGTATCGGTGGTGAGCTCGGCACTGTAGCCAAGGGCACGGGTGGTGTACTTCTGAGTCTGGGCAAGACTCTTACGACAATCTTGGTCAGTACGTTCCTCATTTTGGTGGTCGGCTTTTTCTTAACCGCCGATGCCAAGTTTGCACCGCGTTTGATCGCACGTTTTTTCCCGCCGCGGATGCGTCCCACCGCTTCGGGTTTGGCGCAAGAGATCGGGACACGCCTCGGCCATTGGGTCCGGGCACAGCTGTTGGTCGGTCTGTTCTTTGGCACAACCTTTGGCATTGGCTTGAGGCTGCTCGGCGTGAAATATGCATTGTCTCTGGGCGTGGCGGGTGCGGTGTTAGAACTGGTCCCGTATTTAGGTGGCGTGGTTGTTACAGCGATTGCCGTCGTCGTGGCGTTTAGTGGTCCGGCGTGGTTGCCCATAGCGGTGGTCGTGCTTGAGCTGATCATCGCCAATATCGAGAGCCATATCGTGTATCCGAAGCTGGTCGGTGATATTGTCGGGCTGCACCCGTTGACGATTGTTATTGCGCTGTTTATTGGGGCGGAACTCAAAGGTATTATGGGCGCTTTGCTGGCCGTTCCGGCAGCCGTAGTATTACAGGTCCTGTTCGATCACTTCTACCGCTTCGACGATGCACCGCAAGCGGTCGTGGAGGACGCAGTGACGGTAGAGCATACTGCAGGTGGCCAGCATGCAACTAACGTGTACCCAAGCACATAAACAGTCGGCCACAGCCAGGGAACGTGGATGGGCGGTGGTTCAACACTACCACCCATCCAATTCAGTTATGAGAGCGCTTTCCACTCAGCAAGGAAGGTGCGCACAACCTCCATATAGCGACTAAACCGATCGCGGCGGATATTATGACCTGCCTCAGGTATGTGTGCAACGACGATTCGAGGCACCAGGGCCTGCAGTGATGCTGCACTTTCCGGAGTGACGATGGCGCCATTGGCAGGCTCGGCTGTAATGAGCAAGGCCGGGCACGGAATGCGTGGCAGAATAGTGGCCCAATCGACGGTGGCTGAGCCACTGCGATTGACAATATTAAGGCTGAGGCGCAGCTTAGAGTTCGCCCAAGGGCCGAGCTCAGCTGCCGACCAGCCGGGCGTCGCCTCATGTTGGGTTGCGATCAACTCCTCGCGAGACCGGCTCTTGAGTTCTATCAGAGACGCTCGTCGCCGAGCCGCTAGCTCCTTATCGTCGGTTGCCTGACCGGGTAGCATAGTCCATACGGCAGGAGGATCTTCCAACAGGAGCGCCCCCAGCATTTCCGGGTACGTGCCGGCCAAGGCGAGTGTTGTCGCCGCACCCATAGAATGACCAAGCACTGCGGGTTGTTTGAGGCCAAGGCCCATGATGATACCGGCCAAGTCAGCGGCCTGCTCGGCCGGCCCGTAGCCCTGGTCGGGCGCTGCGGAGCCGCCGTGGCCGCGGGCATCGACCATGATGAGATCGTACTCCGGGGCTAGCGCCTCAGCAACCGGGGTCCAGCAAAGACCATCGTCCGAGAAGCCGTGTGCAAGCACTACAGGGGGTTTGTCACCCCCGGTTCGCGTGTAATGCAGTTTGAGGCCATTTGCCTCGATATCCGATGCTTGCCAGGTATACATAGG
>JBBRHB010000144.1:0-9687 GCA_038223355.1 Chloroflexales bacterium | reverse complement strand
GGTGCCGCCGTACTGCTGCTGGCGGTCCTTTGGATCGCCAGGATGCCATCAGACGGCGGAACCCCCACTCCATCGCCTACGACGAAGCTGTCTTCAGCAACTTCGACTATAGCTACTGCGTTACCACTACTCGCGACACATCTCCTGCCAAGTGGGCACCTCGTGTTTGCAGCCTGGCATAGTTCTCCCCGGGCAGATGATTGCTCAACGAGCATTGGCATTTACGTGCTTGCAGCCGGAAATGCCAATGCCAGTTACCTAACCAATGGCTGTGATCCCGTTGTAGCACCCGACGCGCACCATGTTGCCTTCATGCGCCTTGGCCAGCTCTATGTCATTGGCATAGATGGCCACGGTGAGACGCAACTAACGAAGAGCGCCGGCGGTGTTGCAGGTATCGTTTGGTCCCCGGATGGGCAATCCCTCGCCTACGGCGACTATGGCGGTGGCGAAATTTATACGGTTGCTTTAATTGGCGGGGGACCCTTACAACTTAGTACGTTTCGTCATGCCCGCAGCCTGTCGCGGCCAGCTTGGTCTCCCGACGGCCATCAGATTGCCGTTACAGCATTACCTATCGGCGTAGATGATGGGGATGTCTACCTGATCGACATCATAGATCGGCAACCAACACATATTGCCCGTGGTATGTGGCCAGTTTGGTCACCAGATGGCCATTACCTCGCCTATAACTTATCACCAACCAGTGCCGAAGGCATTGCCGTGGTGCAACGTGACGGCACGCTCATCGCTCAGCTACCGAGAGGTGCCGATCCGGTGTGGTCACCAGATAGCGAGCGCATCGCCTTTACCGTACGCCAGGGCGACCATGACGATCTTTCTGTGATGCAGCGCGATGGCACACAACTCCGCAGGCTCACACAACTTATATCAGGTCACATTTTGAATCCAGCAGTCTGGTCCCCTGACGGAACCGAGTTAGCGTTTACGCTAACGCTACGGATCGATGAGAGTCTGCCACAGTTGGATACGATCCGCCTCAATGGACCATCAGCAGCTCCAACCGAATTGCTCCATGCCGTGTTATGGAATAGTGTGACATGGACGGCCAAATAGTGCCATACTGACTAAGGTCAGCACCGGCTCGTTCTGCTCAATCGGTTGGAAGGCAATCTGTTCAGCCGAGAAAGATTACGTAAAGCTAGGAATCAGCACCCGCTCGCCATCACGCATGGCCGATTCATCGGCACAAATGCCGGCTGCCGTCCAGTCGGCGGCAACACCCGCGTGTACGGCGCAAGGACGCTCCTCAATAATGCTCCGGGCAAACTCGTGCGCCAGGTGTGGATGTGATCCACCATGATCGCCCTGCGTGAAGTGTGCTATAGCTGGGGGTAGCAGTTCCGCCCGGTCAGGCACCTGCACGCGCGTCACCGTCGTCCCCCGGCCGCGACGATCCGGCGCACCCGGCTCCAACGTGAAGAGTACCGGCTCCTCGTGCTCCAGTTGCTGCCACTCAAAGCCCCGCTGGTCTCCATACACGCTGAACGCCTCCGTATACGCGCGGGCCGTTTGGAACCACGAGCGTGTCACTTCGGCGGCCAGCTCGGTCCCTGCTAGGCGGAAGATTGCTGTCTGGAGCGGAAAAGTGTTACCGCTAGGCTGCTGGATGTCGGGCCGGAGCCGCCCCGATCCCAGACAGCAGACCGCAGCGGCGCGCGTTTTGCTCAGCGCGAGGAGCGGCGCGACCGCATGCGTCGCGTAATGCATTGGTGGCTGCGCACGCCAATACAGGGGATAACTGCCCTCTAAATCCTGAAAGTACGTGCCGCGCAAGAATGTTAGCGTGCCTAACTCGCCCCGCAGGACCAAGTCCTGCGCGAACAAAAACTCACGCGTGTAGACGGCGGTCTCCATCATCATATAGTTTTTGCCCACGCGCTGTTGCGCAGTAACGATACGGCGCAGATCGTCGATCTTTGTTGCCATCGGTACCGCGCAGGCACAGTGCTTGCCGGCATTCAAGACCGAGAGTGTTTGCTCGGTGTGCAACGGCACGGGCGTTAACAGGTGAACGGCATCGAACTCATCATGAGCCAACACGTCTTCAAGCCGTGTGAAGCGCTGCTCATTCGGTATCCCAAGCGCATCGCCGACTGCAGCAACTTTCGCTTCGTCAGCATCGCAGATACCGACGCTCTCTACATCCGGGTGGCGTTGATAGATCGGGACGAACGCGGCTCCGAATCCGAGACCAACCACCGCGACGCCGATTTTAGGCGATGAGTTATTCATGAGATATATGTGTCCAGAAATGCATTGCGGAATTTGCCTTGTGGATCATACTCACGCAGGAGTTGGCGGAACTCCGGCAGCTTCTGGTAAAGCGCTTGTACGCGTGCCGGTGCCATCGTAAACAGCTTGCCCCAGTGTGGGCGGGCATCGAAAGGTGCGAGTTGTTCTTCGATCAGTGGGAGCACCTCCTTGACCGCAGCCCAGTCCTTTTGCCACGTAAAGTGGAGGCCGACACAGGGCTGCTTATAACATGGGCTCATCCACAAATCATCAGCGGCGATTGTGCGCACCTCTGCAATCTGCAGGAGCTGAGCTACCTTGTCACGTAATCGATCAACCACGCTGAATGCCTCATAGGCATGCTGGCGGGGCACAAGATACTCGCTTTGCAGCTCGTCACCACTACTCGGCGTAAATTCCATGCGGAAGTGCGGCATGCGTTGGTACCAGGGGCCGGGGATCCCCATCTGCTGGGTACAATTTTTTACCGGCATGGCCGCCAGTGGGTGCCTCTGGCCGGTTGCAAGCGTCGCCCCGAACGACTCGCGTTGCGGTTCAAAAGCCGCACCCTCCATGATACGGCGCTTAAACCATACTTGGCTGAAGCTCCCATGTTGCCAATCGGTGAAGAGGCTGATGCTGTAGGCGCTTGATTCGATCTCATCGAAGTGCTCTTCCAGTTGCGCTAGGGGCAGGTTTTCGTACACATCCTGACGCATATCAAAGCGGGGCACAACCTCCAGCGTCAGTTTCGTGACGATGCCGAGGCCGCCAAGCCCAACGGCCGCTCCCTGGAATCGTTCACCATCGTGCTCACGCGATAACGTGACCAGCTCGCCGTTGGCAGTGATCATTTCCATCGCAGCAACTGCCGTAGCCAGGTTGCCATTCCTGTCACCCGAGCCATGTGTCGCAGTTGCACAGGCACCTGCGACGGAAATGTGTGGTAACGAAGCCATGTTGTGCAACGCATAGCCCTCTTGGTCGAGATACTGGCCCAGTTGACCGTACTTGATCCCGGCCTCGACAGTCACGGTATGGCGCTTCCGGTCTAACGCAACGACGTGATCGAAATGTTCTAGAGAGATAAGATCCTCTGTGGAGTCCGCGATGCCATTGAAAGAATGGCGCGAACCGAGCGCCCTCACCTTGCTACAGCCCGCTACGACTTCTTGCACATCCTCAATCGTTGCGGGACGGTGCAATCTGGCAGCACTGTAGGTGTAATTGCCGGCCCAATTTTGTTGCTTCTCAACCATCCGCGTACTCCTAACTCATCACGAAATCTGCTGCACCAGCTTCGGTAACGAGACATCGTAGCGATACGAGATGGAGCCATGATCATCGTCAAACTCTTGATGCTCGTAGGCCACGCCTGCCAGCTTCAGCCGGTTCACCAGGATGCGCGCACCATACTGCAGGTTAAACTCATCACGGGTGCCACAGTCAATGAACAAGACGTTAAGCTGCTTGAGGTTCTCGACGTACCGGCCGACAAGTTCGACTGGATCGTGTTCGAGCCAGCGAGCCCATACCTCAGGCCTTAGTTCACAACTATAGAGGTCGATCGGAAAGTCGATTGGCAGACCGATCGCCTCCAGGTTCGGTGAATAACAGGCAGCCATAGCCAGCATATTCAGAGCAGCACCATCGGCCCCGCTTTTCTTGGGCTTGGCTAAAAACTCCTCAAAGAATGCCTGCGGATCGTACCCGTTCATAGCAATCCGACTAATCAACTGAGGAAAATCGGGCCGGTAACAAAGGTCGAAGGCCATGTCACCACTATGGCAGGCCAGAGCGCTAAAAACGTCGGGATGCTTCATCCCATAGATTATCGCACCGTAACCACCACTGCTCTTGCCCATCACCGCACGATGTCGACTACTCGGGAGTGTACGATAGTGAGCATCGACGAACGGCACCAACTCGTCGATCAGATAATCCTCATACCGGCCTGTTGCCTCTGAATTAATGTACTGGGAGCCACCATAGCGTGTCGTGCAGTCGGGCAGCGCCATAATGATTTCGGCCATGCCCTGGGCGATCAAGCGATCGATCCGCTGCTGAATTGTAGGCGTCCACAAGTCGTCGTTAAGCAGCATCTGCCCCCGGCCCGTAAAGCCGGTAAGCATCCACACCACCGGATAGCGCCGTTCAGGATCAGCATCGTAGCTCGGCGGGAGATAGACCGGCAACGCACGGACCTCGGGATCCCCGAGAGGATTGCCGACCAGGACGCTGCTGGTAATCATTGAATACGCAATGCGGCTAGACATCCGTGTGCTCATTCCATGTCTACCTTAATGAATATGCGGTATAACCTCGTCAGCCAGCCGCGTCACGATCCGCGCGGGGTAGGGATAGCGCAAATTGAGAATCAAGTGTGTCGCCCCCGCATCCACAAAGCGCTGCGTCGTCTCCGTCGTGCTGGTCAGATCATCATAATTCACCGGCAGTTGCACTGAAAGCTCGATCTTGGCCGGATCACGCCCCACCTCGGCACAATGCTGATGCAAAATCGCGACCTTGCGCGTAAACTCTTCGACCGAACCGCCGGCAAAATTCCATACGTCCGCGTAGGTCGCCACAATGCGCAGCGTGAGCTTCTCGCCGCCCCCACCAATCACAAAAGGTGGCGTCGGCTTCTGCACCGGCTTCGGTTCACACCGCGCCTCCTTAAGCTGGTAGTAGCGCCCGTCGAAGTCAGTTAGCTCTTGCGTGAAAAGCCGTTTAATGATTTCACAGGCCTCGCCGAAACGCCGAATGCGTTCGCCGGGTGCATACAACGGAATACCCATACTGGTGTGCTCGTACTCGTTCCAGCCCGCACCAATACCTAAATCCAGGCGACCGTTAGAGATGACATCAACCGTTGCTGCCATGTTCGCAAGAACTGCTGGGTGGCGATAGGTGTTGCCCGTCACCATCAACCCAACCCTTAAGCGCGTTGTTTGGGCCGCATACGCTGCCAGAAGTGTCCAGCCTTCGAGACACGGGCCATTCACATCGCTGAAGATGGGTGCGAAATGATCGAAGAGCCAGGCGTGCTCTATGACCGGCGTTGCATCTGCCTCTTTCCAGACCGCCAACATAGCCTCATACGTCGTGTGCTGTGGCGCGGTCTTAATGCCAAATCGAAGCTTTGCCATACGAATCCTCTCAAATTAGTGCGCTAACCGTTCGCGTACAGCCTGGATAATCATAGAATGTTCCGGGAAACCGCCATCGCGGAGCATAGAATGCACAAGGTCGCCGCCCACAACGACGTCGAACGTGCCATCATGCCATGGAATCAGCTCAATCGATGCCAGATCATAAACGAACTCGTGCATGAGCGCCGATGTAAGCGCTAAGGTTTGCGGCTCGTAGCCACACGCTGCACAATAGGTGATTGCGACCTTGACCCGTTGCTCCGCATGCCCATTCGATCCCTGCTGGTCCGTCACCGATGCCGGCACTGCGCGATGCTCCGCGGCCACCGGCTGCGCCGTACCATGCTCGATGATCGACCTTAGCTCTCGCACAACTTCGTGATCAGAGAGCTGGCGATTCTCTTCACGGAAGGTGCCGAAGGCCTGCCCCAGGCGGTTCCGCGCTTCTTCCGGTAGTTGTGCGATGGAGGTATCCGGTGAGATGCCCCGTAACATGGGCTCACGGGTGAACAGGTCGCGGACCATCTGCTGTTGTGACTCCGACATGCGAGCCGGACGCTCGATCCAGTGGCCAAGTTCACGGAACTCCGCGTCGAAAACGACAAAGACCGGGATCGACCGGTGTAGACCGTCTTTCAAGTACTGGTCCATTATGTCGAGATTCTGATCACGCGGGAAAACGCGAATATCGAGCTTGCCACTTGCTGATGCCAAACTGCCCAGCACCGGCAGATTAGCGATCACATCGCCACACCAATCCTCAGCCAGCACAAGCACCGGCAGCGCCGCTGGTAGCTCTGAAAAAAATGCTTGATCACTTGGCGCTATCTGCACCGTCTCTTCGTTAGCCTCGAAACGCTCACGGTTGCGTGTCATCTGCGCTTTATACTCGTCATAGCGCAAGCCCTGTTCAAAACGTTCTTTTGTGATCGGCATCGGCATCCCCTTCTACGTATGCCCAATCAAGTCAAGCATAAGTTAGCTCGCTTTATCCTCGGCCTCTTCAGCGTCTTCGCCATGTTGCACGATGTCGCCATCTTGGAACAAAATCTTCTGCATTGCGATACGCCAGATTGGCTTTTCCCGCAGCAAGAACTCTAAGTCCATTCCGAAGTGCTTAAACTCTTCCTGTTGGGCATTTTGCATAATCGCTTTGGCCTGCTTATTCTTCTCGACCGCCATCCGCTGCTCATACCAATCAATCGCCTGTGCTTCCTCAATCAGCGAAAGGATCATACGAGCAAATGTACGGGTTTCTTCCGGCAGCTCGTTCGCCGGCTCATGATACTGATCAAAAGGCACGCTTTTCCCTCCTAGCCTACGTTGTTGCCAGTATAGTTGATATCGTTAACTACTATCCTCTCCCAACGCATCTTACCTCAAGAATTCTTTGATGGCAGCAACCGACGCCTCGGCGGTGTTAATGCCATAATGGTTCGCATCAACTTCAACAACCCGCGCCTGCGCTACCGTATGTGCAAAGCGATCACGGTCTTGCTCACTAACGATGAAGCCATAGCCCGGCATGAGCTCCTGCAAGGCTCGTAACAGCAGCACCGGCATACGGAGGTGCTGCCAAAGGGCGTAGCAATCAACACCATTGTCCCGACTCGGATACGCTGCATCTTCCAGTACAGCATCCCGATTGCTACGTGCCCGTACGCCACCTTCTACCGGCTCGAGTTCGTAGCGAAAATAGCGCGCCCAGTAGTTGCTCCAAGGCCTGATCGTCCCTATTCGTTGGACCAACTCCAAGTACGCCTCCACCGATGGATACGTCGCTCCCAGCCGGTTCACCGCTGCCTCGATCAGCGGGAGCGCCGCAGGATCTGGGTCGCCGCAAGCATCGATCAGGATCGCTCGTTCAATTCTGCTAGCATGTATGGCCGCCGCCTGTAAAGTAATGAAAGCACCCATCGATTGGCCGATCAGGCTGAACTGCGCTGCGCCGAGCGCATCAGCAGCAGCGAAAACATCGCGCGCATGGTTTTTCCAACCATAGGTGCCGGACGGAGTTGTATCGCTTCGCCCACGTCCACGGAGATCCAGGGCAACGATCTGCCAGTGTTTACCACCCAACCGCTCCCCCATGAAATCGAAGACCTTCATATTTGCCGACAGGCCTGGTAAGCAGAGGACCAACGGTGCCTCGCGCAACCCAAAACGCTGCGCATGCACTGTTCCCGATGGCAGACGTAAATCGAATTCCTCGGGCAGTGCGCGGCTAGGCAACTCACTGGTGCTCATTGGCGACCTCCGTCTAATAGGGATCGACCGGAAAGGGTAACTCTGGGTTGTCCTGCATAGCAAGATACCAGTCGATGATACGGCGCGAGATACTGAGTGGGGGTGATAGACCGGGCAGCGCGTCGAGTTGGAACCATGCGGCGTGCTCAAGTTCAGATGTCTGAATCACCAGGTTACCATCCTGATAATGTGCCAGGAAGCCGACCATTAACTGGTGAGGAAAGGGCCATGGCTGGCTTCCCAGGTAACGAATCCCGTCTACGTTAACTCCCACCTCTTCGGCCACCTCGCGCCGGACGCAGGCCTCAAGCGACTCACCCGCTTCCACGAAACCCGCCACCAAGCTATAGCGATTAGGCGGCCACGACGGCTGACGGGTCAGCAAAACCTCACCGTGGCGGTGGATCAAAACGATAATCGCTGGGCTGACGCGGGGATATTGCCGGAAGTCGCAGTGGGGGCAGCGCTTGCTCCACTCCTCCGTAACCCGCTCCGTTGGGGTCGCGCAGACGGGGCAGAAGCGTGTTGTCTGGTCCCAGTAGGCCAGTTGCGCCGCACAACCAGCAATACCATACTCTTGTTCGGATAGCAGCCCGTAGGCACTGCGCAGATCAATTGTCTCGAACGGTGCTTCAAGTGTGACTGATGAGAGCGTGGCAGCAATATAATCAACCGGTCCACAACTGCCAAGTGCGATTGGCGTAGCGGGCATCAAGCCGCCGGTGGTCAGAGCATACATGTCGGGTAACGCGATTCCCGACCACGTACGGATGACGATCAACCGCTCTTTCATAAAGACACAGCAACGTGCAACCGCGAGATCAATGCGTTCTAAGAGCGCACTACGGACGAAGGGATATTCGGACATAGCTCTCCAACTCACTTGACTTCATCCTACCATAGTCGCAACCTCCGGTTTCGTGCTAATATTTACAGATTATCGGCAGTACTATGCGGGTAAGTCAGAAATATACAAGGAGGCTCGGATGCGGGTAGTCGTCATCGGAGGAAGTGGCCATATTGGGACCTACCTTGTCCCAGAACTGGTCACCGCAGGCCACGAAGTCATCAACATCAGCCGTGGTCAGCGCGAGGCCTACCGCGCTGATGCCACGTGGTCGAAGGTGCAGCGGGTCACACTAGATCGCGATGCGCTCGAAACAACGGGTACTTGGGGCCAACAACTGCGCGAGCTCAAGCCCGATGTAGTCATCGACCTGATCTGCTTTACGCTCGAAAGTGCCCGCCAACTTGTCACCGCTCTCCAGGGCCATGTCCAGCATCTGCTTCATTGCGGCACGATCTGGGTGCACGGGCCCAGTGCCACTGTCCCTACCACCGAAGACCAGCCGCGTAGGCCATTTGGGGCCTATGGTATCGAGAAGGCAGAGATCGAAACCTACTTGCTAGGCGTCGCGCGGCGATCCCACTTCCCGGTCACGATCCTCCATCCGGGCCATATTGTGGGTCCGGGCTGGCCGCCGCTCAATCCGGTCGGCCATTTCAACCCGCACGTCTTCGCCCAGCTAGCACGCGGCGAAGAGTTGGTCTTGCCCAATTTCGGTCTGGAAACGGTGCACCATGTGCATGCCGCCGATGTTGCCCAGGCCTTCATGCAAGCACTCACGCACTGGAGTAGCGCATGCGGCGAAAGCTTCCATGTTGTCTCACCCCAAGCCATAACATTACGCGGCTATGCTGAAGCAGTTGCAGCCTGGTTCGGTAAACCGGCCCGGCTGACCTTTATGGATTGGGCCAGCTGGCAGGCAACTGTCTCAGAACAGGAAGCAGCAGCGACATGGGACCACATCGCGCATAGCCCGAACTGTAGCATCACTAAGGCCGAACGCCTGCTGGAGTACCGGCCAAGATATACGTCACTCCAGGCTGTCCACGAGTCAGTACGCTGGTTAATCGATCACGGCGAAGTTGAACTTTAGCTATTTTTTATATTCGCAAAATACCGCTTGTATAATGGCCAGGAACATGGTATAGTTACGGCGTGTTCAATTGGTTTGGTTTCTCAAGCTAC
>JBBRHB010000143.1:0-9798 GCA_038223355.1 Chloroflexales bacterium | reverse complement strand
AGCTGACAAACTCGGCGGAGAGTCGGTCGCCGGCAGCCTGGTAGGCGGCGAGACGCTGACGGCGGTACGGGAATGCATGCTGCTCATTGCCCATCGTGAGCAGGCAGTATTGTGTTGCTGCATCATACTGGCTACGCCAGGTGTAAATCCGTGTGTTTTGGGGCACCCGGGTGTAGTCAAGACCATGGCGGTCGAGCCACTCGATTCCCAGCCTGCAGTGGCGAGTCTCATCGTAGCAATGCCGAGCGCTGTTGAAGACAAACTCCCAGGGCATTGTTGGTGAAAGATACAGAATCTGCGCCACAGTCTCAGCAGCCAGCATCTCCTGGCTGTAGCTCTCGAACTCATGCAGCCGCTCATCATGGTCGCCTTGGACCGGCTTGCTCGCCGGTGCGTCGGTCCCCATGAAGCGGTCATCGCGAGCTGCCACGCGCGGTACAACGAACGGTCGGCGGCATCCCGGTGGCTGAGGGCTCGCACGGCGGCGCTCCTGCCCGGTGATACCACCGGTGGCCGCCAGAAGATCCGCAATGTACTGCTCCCACTCGCCGGCAGTATGAGCCGCCAGGAACTCCTCAGCCTCCCGCACGTGTTCCTCTTCGTCGATCACGATGTGCTTAATCGCATAGTGCGTCGGCGCATCAGGATTGGCGAAGGTCTGCTGCGTGTGCCAGCGGTAAGCCCGTGCGAGCGCCGGCTTGATCACGCGGCAGATGCCTGCAAGCAGTTCGAGCTCATCCGGTGCGTTAAGCACTTCGGCCATCAAGTACGTCAAGTCCGCATCGTTCGGATCGCGGAACGGAGGCGACTGGACCTCGCGCAGTCGCTGGTAAAGATGCTGCACGTGTTGGGCATCCTCCCACAGCGTGCGTCCGATCGTCAACTTTAGCTCCATTTTGGCTGTTGCCGGCAGCCAACCCGCCAGAATACGGAGCAACTCGTACTCGACATAGCGATACCGATTGAGCAACCGCTTATTATGTGCGAAGTCAACCTGCTCTTGAGCGTTGATGCCATTCATGCGATGTCCCTCGACTGCTGGTGTTGTAGCCATTTCATTGGGGACTCTGCCCCGACACCGCCATCATGGTGCACAACGTGCCAACGAACGTAGGCTGTCGGTCGTCGCGCTCTGCAGGCGCGATCAACGACTAGCTGGTCACGTTCCACTTGTACTACCACTATACCGCTAAGCTGCATACGGTTCAAGAACACGGTATTTCGTCTCACGAAACAATGACCCTTGGCCCGATTCCATGTCGCTCGAGGAGTAACGACTGCGAGTCTGAAACTCCGAATTGACAATAGGCAAGAGGTTTGGTATGGTGGTACTATAACAGAACCAGGCGGGACGCTATGCGGGCTGTTGAGATCGGGGACAAAACGATATTTGAACCGTTGTCGCGGGATACGTTGACAAAACAGGCTACCGCAACCTTGCGACGCTTTGTTCTTACGGATGATCTGGGGCCAGGTGATCAACTGCCGAGCGAACGTGAACTCAGCGAAAGTCTCTCGGTCAGTCGCAATATTGTGCGCGAGGCACTAAGTGTATTAGTTGCTGAGGGCCTGATTGTCAAGCGCCCGGGACGCGGCATCTTTGTCACCGATTTCGACCGCAACCTAGTTCTGCCAGAGAGCGATGGATCATTCGATAGCAACGGGCATAGCCCTGCAACACTGCAGGAAGCGCGCGCCGCAGTGGAGTTGGGTGCAATTGCCCTGATCGCGAAGCGCATCACAGCAGTGGAGCTTGAGGAGCTGGAAGCTATCAATGCCTCGCTCGAAGCGAACCTCCGAATGGGTCATGCGACTATTAGGGACGACATCGCATTCCATAAATTGCTGTTGCAGTCTACGCATAATCCAGTGCTGATTGAAATGATTCCTCTGCTCGTTGAGTATTTTCGCCTTGCGGTCTTCTACCAGCCAAGTGTTATTCACCATAATCCCGAGCGTATTGTCTCCGAGCATGGCAAGATTATCGAGGCGTTACGGGCGCACGACATGAACGCAGCAGACCGCGCCTTGCGCGCTCATCTTCATCTGCCGGATTTCGAAGTTTAGCTCCGGAGTGCGAATTCGTCCATTTTCATGGGCCGGAGATGACATGGGCTCCGGCTGGCTTTGTGACAAACCAAAGGGGAGCACTATCTTGATCCGCGGTATCTTACCAGCCTTGATCACGCCGATGGACGACGCCGGCTTAGTCATCAATCACGACACACTGCGCCGGCTCGTTGAATTCCACATCGAGAGGGGAGTTAGTGGCTTTTTTGTCTGTGGTGGTAGCGGCGAGGGACTATTGCTGACCCCCATAGAACGGCAAGCCGTACTCGAGACCGTTGTTGCCGCAGTGGGCGGTCGTGTCAGCGTCATTGCACACATTGGCGCGCTGGACACGGCCACTTCCCAGCAATTGGCTGAGCATGCAGCCGGGTTGGGAGTCGCTGCTGTGGCGGCAGTGCCGCCGGTCTACTTCCGCGTCGACGAGGACGCGCTTTACGATCATTACCGCCTGATCGCGGCGGCGGCTGCCGGTACGCCGGTCTATCTTTACAATATTCCTTCGGCAACGGGCGTCGAGATAACGGCGCGTACGATGGCCAAACTGATTGAAATCCCCGCGATCCGTGGCATTAAGTATTCTTCCTACAACCTCTATGACATGCACAACATTGTTGAGCTGGCGTCCGGCGCGATTAACGTACTCTCGGGTTTTGATGAAGTCTGTCTGGCTGCGCTGTGCATGGGCGCGCATGGCGCGATCGGCAGCACATACAACGTGATGCCGGCAACGTTCGCGGCACTGTATCGGGCAGTAGCGGCGGGTGACCTAGCCGAGGCCCAACGGCTCCAGTTCCGCGCTAATCGCGTGATCACTGCTCTTCTCGCCGTGCCACTGGTCGCCGCCCTGAAGGCCGTTCTGTCGTCGTGGGGCTATGATTGCGGCGCCCCGCGGCGTCCCCAGCGAACTATTTCGGTAGTTGAACGCGAACGGCTGTTCGCGGTCCTTGCGGCAACAGAACTGGAGCAGCTCGAAGCCGAGTCGCGGCCGCACCTGCTTCTAACCTCGTAGCTGCGAAGAGGGGTCAACCGGTGGACTATCGTAGATTGGGACGGACCGGCCTGCAGGTGTCCGCACTAGCCCTCGGGACCGTCGAGTTGGGCTTGGACTATGGTATCGCCGTGCCGGGAGAGTTTGGACGACCGACCGAGGCGGCGGCGATCCGTCTCGTACATAGCGCGCTTGACAGTGGAATCAATCTGATTGATACCGCGCGCGCTTACGGTGAGAGCGAGACGGTGCTGGGCCACGCGTTGCGCGGCCGTCGTGGTGCGGCAGTGCTGGCGACCAAGGTGCGTACCCAGCTCGCCGATGGATCGACGCCACATGGGGCAGAACTACGCCGGCTCCTGGCGGACGAACTTGATACGAGCCTGCGGCTGCTGCAGACGGACTATATCGATATCTGGCAAATCCATAACGTTGACCAGGCGCTGCTGGACCGTCAGGATATCGTGGCGGAAGCTTTTACGAATGCGCGCCGAAGCGGAAAGGTACGGTTCGTCGGTGGCTCGACCTATGGTGTGGATATGCCGTTGCGCGCGCTGGAGAGCGAGCTCTTCGATATGCTCCAGGTGACCTACTCGGTGCTCGATCAACGGCTTGCGGACCAGATCATGCCTGCGGCAGCCAAATGTGACGTCGGCATTATCGTACGATCGATCCTCCTCAAAGGCGCGTTGACCGACCGCGGCGACTATCTTCCGGATCACCTAGCGACGTTGCGCGACCGGTCGCGCCGCTTTCGCGATGTGGTCACCGCCTGTGGCCTCCCTATCACGCCGGTCCAGGCCGCAATAGCATTTGGCTTGGCGTATCCAAACCTTCACGCAGTGCTGATCGGTGTGCGCAGCGAGCAGGAGTTACGCGAGGCGGTTGCCGCTGCTGCCATTCAGTTACCACAGGACCTCCTCGTGCAACTGTCTGCCCTACGACTGGACGATGCCGATCTGCTCGACCCATCAACCTGGGGCATCCCATAATGTTCGAGCCATGCCTACGGATTCATACCTAACGAAGGAGCTGCCTGATGCGCAATAACCGGGTTATCGAGAAGCTGCGGCAAGGTAAGGCCGTCTTGGTCACCACGGTCACGCCGTATGCCTCGCCTAAGCTCACCGAGATGGTCGGGCTACTGGACTTTGACTGCGTCTGGATCGATATGGAGCACCAGGATTACAGCTACGATCAGCTCTTCAACATGGCGCTCGGTTGCCGGGCAACCGGCATTGAGCCTATGGCGCGTATTCGTAAGGGTGATTACTGGACCTACTCGCGCCCGTTTGAGGCCGGCGCGACGGGAATTATGGTGCCGCACTGCCGCTCCGGTGCTGAGGCCGAGCAGATTGTACGCTACTCGCGCTTCGCTCCACTTGGCATGCGTGGCATTGATGGGGTCGAGGCATTGGCTGATTATGGGCTCGCACCCACGAGTGAATACATGGCCCATGCCAACCGTGAGACCTTCGTCGTGGTCCAGATCGAAGATCACGAGGCGGTCGAAAACGTCGATGCCATCGCTGCCGTCGAGGGCATCGACGTGCTGTTCGTCGGTCCGGCCGATCTCTCGCAGAGCTATGGCATCCCGTTGCAGACTCAAGCACCGGTCATCCAGACAGCGATCGAGCGTGTAGCCGAGGCCGCTGCCAGGCACGGCAAGGCATGGGGCTTGCCGGTGGCATCAGCCGAGGCCGGCGAGCACTATTATGATATGGGGGCCCGCTTCCTTTCCTGCGGTGCGGCAATTATTTTGCTCCAGACTGGTTGGTCCCGCATCCGCCAGGATTTCGACGCTATGCTACGCCGCTAAGACATGCCACACGGACGATTTTCTGAGGAGTGAAACTTTTATGACCAGCCCCATCCCTGTACGCTCTGTTGAACGCTCGTACGAGCTCTATCGCGAGGCCCTAGAAATTATCCCCGGTGGCGTCCAGTTGATCAGCCGGCGGCCAGAACTCTACGCGCCGGGCCTGACACCTCCATACGTCAGCCGTGGGCAGGGCAGTCACTTCTGGGATCTCGATGGGAACGAGTACATTGACCTTATGATGTGTGTGGGGGCCTCGATCCTCGGCTATGCCGATGCAGCAGTCGATGCGGCGGTCATCGATCAAATTCACCGAGGCACCGCCTACAGCGTCAGTCATCCATTGGAGTATGAACTTGCTCGCGAGTTGATCGCCACGATCCCCTGCGCCGAGATGGTGCGCTATTGTAAGGGTGGTGGTGAGGCAAACGCGATCGCTGTACGGATTGCCCGGGGTTATACGGGCCGCGAGAAGGTCCTCTTCTGCGGCTACCATGGCTGGCATGACTGGTATCTGGCGGCCAACCTCGGCGGTGATGAGGTGCTTGATACCCACCTGCTGCCGGGTATCAAACCCCAAGGTGTACCGCGCGGACTGACCGGTACAGCGTTGCCATTTGCCTATAACGATTTGGCTTCGCTAGAGCAGCAACTCGAACTGCATATGGGCGAAATCGCCTGTATCATCCTCGAGGCGGCGCGTGGCGCGTCCTTGCCGGCACCCGGCTTTTTGGAAGGGGTGCGCGCGCTCGCAACTGCCCACGGTGCCGTCCTCATCTTCGATGAGGTCGTGACCGGCTTTCGTCTGGGACTGGGCGGTGCACAGGAGCAATTCGGCGTGCTGCCGGACCTGGCCACCTATGCAAAGGCGATCTCAAACGGCTATGCAATGGGCGCGGTCGTCGGCCGCCGGGAGGTAATGTCGGTGGTCGGCGAGATGTTCGTCAGTAGCACCTACTGGTCGGATGCGGTTGGACTGGCGGCATCACTGGCCACGATCCGCGAACTCCGAGCACGTGATGCGTTTCGCCAGATCGCTGCCTTTGGCAGCCACTTCCAGCAAGCGTTCAACGAACTGGTCGAGGAGCATGAGCTTCCACTGCGCGCAACTGGCCTCCCGCAGCATATTTCGATTGTCGCCACGACCGACGATGCAGTGCAGAAGCGGGCGCTCAAAGACTACTACACCCAGGAAATGACGCGGCGTGGCTTTTTTACCGCGTTCAACGTCAACCCGTCCTACGCGCACAGCGCTGCTGACTTGGAGCAGATTGTCGCTGCGTGGCGCGAGGTTTTTCCACTCTTGCGCGCAGCAATTGACGCCGGTGACTGGGATAGGCGGCTGGTAGCACGCAGCATAGATGCTTTCCGCCGCCAGGTCGGGTAAGCCCGTGCGCCGGCTGGCAACGGTTGGGTGCGGCGACTTGTCGACCGCGCCCATTCACCTACACAGTGAATGGCAGCTCCACTGGCTGTCCCCGTCGAGCGGAGATCAAACATGCTTCGCAGATTTCTACTGCGGCCCGACCGGCATCCCCCGCGACATCCGGCTGCCGGTCCTCCAGGATGCTGTTCACGAACTCCTGCAGAACCCCTATGTGTGGTGCCAACCGGCTTGGCGATTTCGGATCGCGCATGTAGTCGAAGCGCTGCGGAGTGACCAGGCGCTCCCACTGCTGGCCCGCTCCTAGATCAAGGAACTCATAGTCCTCGAAGTCTAAGATTGCCCGCGCGCCAACGATCTGGAAGCGCACCTCGCTGCTCCTGAGGCTTGGAGTCGGCATCTCAGCGGAGATCCACATCTGGCCCATGATGCCATGCTCAAAGCTGATCTGTGCCATAACGCTCTGTGCCGGCACGTCCGTTCCTCCAAACGTATTGGCGCGGGCGAAGACCTGTTGTGGGCGTGCACCTGTCAACCAGAGCAGCATATCGGCGATGTGCGAGGCCATACTCATGAACAAGCCGCCGCCGGTCGGATCGCCATACCATGGTCGACTTTCGAGGATTTCCCGACCCAACGCTGCAGGAAAGCAGGAGACGGTGTTCACCATCCAGATCGGCCCAAGCCTGCCCGCGCCGATCAGTTGTTTGGCCCGCATCGTCACCTCGCGGTAGCGCTCCGTCTTGACAACGGCCAGCTTGACGCCGGCCGCTCCACATGCTGCGATCATCGCATCACACTGTACGGTCGTCGGGGCCATCGGCTTTTCGACTAGTACATGCTTACCGGTGGCTGCCGCCTGCAGCGTCTGGCCACAGTGGACTTGGTCTGGCGTCGTTATGATGACCGCCTCCACATCCGAGCGAGTCAGTAACTCCTCGACTGACGCCATAGCATCGACGCCATAGTCGGCGGCGAGGCCCGGTGCCCGCTGTCCACCTGCGATGGCGACCAGTCGCGCACCCACCACATGTCGCATAATTGCCTCTGCATAAGTTAGTGCCATATACCCGGAGCCGACTATGCCGATCCCAACGGTTTTCATTAAAGCACCTCATGTTTCGTCCATCTCGCCGGTCAAGAGGAAAGCACCCTCGCCGGCGTGAATTGCCGGCAGACGGCGCATCATGACCACCCGTCCAGTACTGTGCGCACGAATGTCTTCGATCGGCTCGCCGGCGAAGTCGAGGACATGACCGATGATCTGCCCAGACGTCACAGCTGCGAGCAGCTCAACATCAGCAACGAAATACCCGGAGCTGTCGACACGGATTGGGGCATCGGTATTCCCGGCGCCGAGCAAGTTATAGCGCACTGAGTGTGCCTCAGGCTGTCCTGACAACATCCCAAGCCAACGCATCACATTCAGGACGCCGGTCGTATAACAGGCAATATCTTCCGGCAACGTGCGACCACCGCCTGCTGCTTCAGTATAAATCCATGGTATACCATGCTCCTCTGCCGCCGATATCGAACGGCCTGTCGCAGTTGGATCTGGTGGATGACCCCACAAGACGTTACAGCCGAAGGCTTGAGCCGCGTTGCGAGCGGTCTTGGCCAGCGGCGTATCGGCATACGGATATCCCACGAGCGTCGGCATCATATACGCGATGCCGGCACTATGGAGGTCGATCAGTAAGCTAGCAGGAGCGATAATCTCTTCGGTCAACACGTGCGCAATGCGCTGAGTCACCGACCCGTGGGGATCGCCCGGAAAGACGCGCGCGAGGTTTAATCCATCGATTGGGCTGCTGCGAGTCGCGGTCCTGTAGGCTGGGACGTTGCAAACCGGGACAGCGACGAGCCGCCCACGCAGGTCCGCGAGGTCAAATGAGCGAAAGATTTGCGGAATAGCGCGAATGCCCTCGTATTCATCGCCATGAATGCCGGCCAGCACCGCCAGCGTCGGACCGTCACGCTGTCCAGTTGCGGCCAGCACGGGAAGCCACAGCTCGCCGCCATCCGGTAGACCCATTACCGGGAGGCCGAAAGGGCCCTGGCTGTTGGCTCGCAGCTTGTTATGGTCGAACTGCTCCAAAGTGCACCTCACCGTTTGAAGACGGCCATGAGCAGAGCGCTCTAACCACCTGTTTGAGTCTTATACTGGTACCCTACCGCTGAAGTGGTAGGGTCATTGCATCCGAACAACCCAATCGGCTGGTTCAGCGATAGGACCACTATACCAAAGCGCTAATAGTTGTCAAGTGGCGATAAGCGCTGGAGCAGGCGGTGCTACAGCGTCAGACATGGCCACGAGGGCACAGCTGGTGGAGGCAGTACTGTTGCTAGCGGTTGGCCAGACGTTGCGAAATATTGGCTGCCGTCTCTTTAACCGCAACAGATGCTTTGGCTAGCAGCCGGTCGGGCATGCGGCTCGCCGGGGCCGATAGACTCACCGCCGCCACCGGCTGGCCGAGGTGGTTGACGATCGGCGCAGCTATACAACGTGCTCCTTCCTCGTTCTCTTCATCGTCGAACGCAAAACCACGCTCTCGCACATCCAGCAGGGTCTGCCGCAGCTTGGCTGTAGACATGACGGTGTGCCCGGTGCGTGGCGCCAGATCCTTAGGCAAGTGCGCAGGCCATTGATCTTCGGACTTAAGCGCCAGGACTGCTTTGCCCAGGGCTGTCGAATAAATTGGGTCCCGGCCACCAAGTTGGGCCTGCATCCTGAGTGACCGGCGGCTCTCGATGATCTCAATATAGACGACTTCCAAGCCATCCAATATGCCCAAGTTCACAGTCTCGTTGAAGCGGTCGCGCAACGCTCGCATCTCTGGCAGCGCAAGGTCACGAATCCGTATTGGTTCGTGGACCGATTGTCCTAGCTCCCAAACCCGTAACCCGATCCGGTATAGATCAGTATCGAAGTCATGCGTCACAAATCCACAAGCACACAATGTCTGAAGGTAGCGAAAGACCGTGGTCTTGGGAATTTCGACCCGGTAACAAATCTCACTGAGGGCCAACTCGCGCCGCTCATCGCCCAGACAACGTAACACCTGGAGCGCTTTATAGACCGGCTGCACAATATAGTTGTTCGGCAAGGACACACCTCACTTTTTGTGCTGGCAGCGTTCGCAACCAACCTACTCTCATATGGGGTTTATTCGATGATCCTGGGACGAGGGTGGCTTCGTTTGTTTCCCTGTGTGAAACAGCAGCTTCTTGAAATGGAATAAAGCAGTATTGTATACTCAGAAAACCGAATGTCAAACCTAAGGCTCACTCATCGGCTCATCGCCCCTACATCTTTTGTTATTCGAGACAGGTGCTACATAAAGGAGGCCACCCCGCGCAAGTACATGTTCCCCATCGGGACACGTTGTCATAACCTGGCATAGGTGTGATTGGATAGGCGGAATGAGGTCATTTCGTGCAGCGAAATACTGAGGAGGTCCTACTGATGAAGACACCACGAAACCGGCGGCGAATCCGTGCTGCTCTATTCGTACTTGTCCTGCTACTACCGCTCCT